>JBDRCK010000020.1:0-31627 GCA_043821785.1 bacterium
TCTGGAACAAGTTCTGTTCAGCGTCACACGGATGCTCTTAAGGATAAAGGGTATCTTGGAAATACCCGCGGTCTATCTCTCCCTACCTCTGATGAGAAAGCTCAAATTCCTCTTGTAGGAAACGTCGCATGTGGAAGCCCATTACTAGCAATCGAGAATATTGAAGCGTACATTTCCTATGATGCCGACAAAGTTCAAGGTAAAGCTCAAGATTATTTTTTCCTAAGAGCAGTTGGAGATAGCATGAATAAAACCAATGTATCTGGTAAAACCATCGACAATGGAGACTTTGTTCTTGTTAAAAAACAATCTACTGCAAATTCAGGAAACCGTGTGGTTGCCCTTATCGGAGACGAGGCGACCATTAAAAAGATGCTTAAGGAAGATGGCTATGTTCGATTAGAACCCGAGTCTGCTAATCCGGATAATAAACCAATTATTTTATTCGGCGACTTTTCAGTGCAAGGAATTGTCGTGGATGTAATTAAAAAAGGAGGTCAAAATAATGGCAAAAACTAAAACATCAGCATACGGAAAACAAAAACAAAAAATAGTGCCTGTCAGAAGGTATAAAAGAAATGGTAAGTGGGTTAAACGCCATAGACGTTCTACTCCTAACTAAAATTCATAAAATAATTAATCTCTATTATAAAAATTTCTAATTAAACAATGATTTATACAAAAGATAAAGAAATAACTTTAGTAAAAAAAAACTTGGAGATATTTGAGAATAGAATTTCGCCAAGAATAGTTAAAAAATTACTTAACAAACATCTTCGTATCGATCAGCATTGGCTTTTTTATTCTTTATGTGACCCGCGAATATACCCGTTTCTTTTACCAGCCATAGAAATAATAAAACAAGTTAACAAACCTAAATATCTTCCAAAGACTATTAAAAAATTGATGAAAGCTAACAAATCCATTGATCAAAGAGCTGTAGTTGCTGAGATCATTTCAGTTGCATATTACTTCCACAAGTTCTCCGGTTCTAAGGAAATAGCCGTTGAGTGGGAAAGGAAAGTTCCGAATTCAACAAAGGTTATGGATATAAGTTTACTTGGAAAATCCAAGCCAATTAATATTGAGGTAACAGCGAAAGATGCAGACGCTAATCAAAATCAACACCTAGAACTGAGATATCGTGTTAAAGTTGCGATAGAGCAAGCTATTGAAAGTCTTTCCACACATAGCTTTAGTTATAGATTTTCACTTGCGATGAGAGATGTAGATGGTACTACCATTACTGACTTTAATGACATTCATATCAAAGATTTTGTTGATTTCATTTTACAAGTTAGGAAACATGGTGAAGGTGAATATATGTTTGAGATTGATGGAAAAGTTTTAGCTTCGGTTGTTGTTGCAAGATTAAATAAATTAAAGTCAGAATATGCAGCTGATATGGATATGTGGACTGGATTCTTAAACGACGAAAGGAGAATAAGAAATAGAATTGTAGATAAGGCTCGTATGCAGTTACCTCCCAATGAACTCAACTTTGTATTTATTCCAAATTTAGGCGGTTTTGACGAAATAGATTATCAGGAGGCGTTTTGGGGTAAAGAACAATGGCATATTAATAAGAATGACGATATTGCAGGTATCAGTCGTAAATCAGACGGTGCAATTCATGTTATCGCATCAGAACACTATTCGCCTGTCAGTGGCCTTATTTGGTCCGGGTATGATTATACAAAAAAGAAGTTATTAGTTAATCCTATTGAAAATGTTGCAAGCGACGTTATTAGAATTGTTGGGTAGTAATGAATTATGAGTGAACCGACGCAATTACAATTAAAGAATATCGTTGAAATATTTCTTGATGAATATAACAAGGACAATAACACTTCATTCGAATGGAATAAGGATAAAAGCTATGTTGCAAAATCTTCAGATAAAAAATGGATTGACGCTATTGTGTATGACAAGAGAGGAAATGAGCTTCAAATACAGCATAAAGAAGTAATTTGGGACATCAAGTACGACAAAATACGAAGTGGTGCCACAGACAAAATTGTTAAGAAGCTTATAGAAACTTTAAGTAGTCGAGGACTTTCTGAAGTTACTGTTCATTTAAATTTCTACCAGAAGAATGTGATTTCATCCGATAAGGAAATTGATGAATTTTGTTTCTGGATAGCAGAATTAATTAACTTAAAACTAAGTGACGGATATCCTAAAAGTTATCACTTATTTTTATTACCTAAAACGCCACAGGGATATTGGATAAGGATAAAATCAACACTAGCGGTTTTCTTTAGGGGGGTAAGAGACTCTTTTTACATCGCGATTGATAAACCTATTAAGGTTAGACAACACATTTATAGCTTTAATAATGACGACGATATATATCTAAATAAAATTAAAGAGATCACTTCATACTTAACAGTATTTAGAAACCCAGGACAAAAGAAGGCCGTTGTTGGTTGGGGATACTCTGAACCAGAACCTAGACCTCTTCCTCATTTTGGAGATGTGGTTGTTTCGGAAATCAATAGAAAAGTTATTAATAGGTATAACAATCTGATCGTGTTATTAGATTGCAATCGTCCGGTTGACGACTATGATCGTGATTTAATACTCTCTCAAGTTAAGCAACTTTCATTTACTGGACAAATCTGGATTGTAGAAAATTTTGCAAGTAAAAGAAAAGCCACATGTATTTTTGACAGTTTAAAACAAAGATGATTTTATCTGATAAATCGATTCAGGAATTTAAAGACATTTTTAAAAAAGAGTACGGACAAGATTTAACCGATGCGGAAGCTCGAGAACAAGGACAGAGGTTGATGAATTTCTTTGGAATCCTTTTTGACCATGCTGTTATTGAACAACGAAGGAAGCAAAGACTTAAGAAAGAAAAAATTAAAGGTTTTTTTCTTGAAGATGAACCAGATAGTTATTACACGTGTGCTATTTGCAGAGAAAACTATCTGGGAAATAACATTTGGTGGAACACTAAGGGATTAAGATGTCGTGATTGTTGGACAAATATTCAGAAAAAAGTTATCCCATCATTAGACTACGATAGCGATGATAAAGTTTGGATAAAAGAATGGCAGCTTCAATATGATTACGGTTTGCATCCGGCAACTCGAGGAAAATTTAGACGTCAAGGTATTCTTAAAGGTAGAGATCTTAAAAGAAAGGATGGTTCTATTTATTGTACGGTTTATCTAATCGAAGAAAATAAAGAATTCTTAAAAAAATACCCTAAAGTAAAAAAACACTTTTATAATTTAAAGATTCACTATCATGGTCTTTGAATTTAATGATAAACAAAAAGCCCTGATTAAAGAATATAAAGCGCTAATTTCTTATGGATATCAAAAAATGAGTCAGGTAAAACTTGATTTAGATAAAGTTAGAGTGAGAAAGCGTGTTCTGTATTTTATGATGGGCGCAATGCAGAGCTACTCTGAAAGCATTTTAAAACTTATGGGATCAGAACCCGTTTACGAAAAGCCCGGAGAGTCTTTATTACGATCACAACTTGAGATCTGGTTAAATATGAGATTTATCTACTCAAGTAGATCGGAGGATAAAGCGAGATTATTTCTATCCGATCTGATTATGGAATCGATAGCGTATGCTAATAGGCATAAAAAATTATGGAAAAAATATTCACTTTGGGACATGGAATTTGGAACAATAAAAAGCGTATCAGATTGGGATAAATTTATATCTGATAATGTAAATTTACTTAAAAAATATAGAAAAAAATACAAAGACAAGCATGTTCTAAAATTGCCGGATCTTTACTCAAGAGTTTTAGCCATAGATAAACATCTCAAAAAAATAGGAACTCTATCAGAAAATAATAGCGCTGAGAAATTTTATACGCTTTTCTATCCTTACTTTTCGCAGTCTACTCATTCTAATATGTCAGGTCTCCAGAGATATTTGAGGGGAACTTCAAAAAACTTGGAGCCATTTTTAGATGTAGATTCCAAGCCTGAAGATGCTGAAAGGATTTTGTTTATCAGTTATCAAGGATATTTTGACGTTCTACGTTTTGTTCTTAAGGTTTTTAATATTTATTCTCCATTAGAATACGATCCTTACAATAAATATTCTAAAAGGTTGAAGAAAAATATAAGTACTGTAAAAGGAGGTGTTAAAAATGATTAATGATAAAGACCCTACATGTCCAAAGTGCGGCGAAACCACCTTACATCCAAACGAGTATCACAGTGGATTAAAGATAGATAGAAAAACTCTAAACGGCTTAGTTTTTTTACTTGTTTATTGTGCTAATTGTGGAGCAATACTTGGAGTTACAAAAGAATAATGCTTTTTTATACTGTCTTATTTGTCTCATTTTCAGCCTGTATAATATAAGAGTTATAAGGCCGTTTGGGGTCTAGACCGACCCGCTCAGCACTTTGACTTATTTTATCCCTTAGTACTATAACATTTAGTCTTTTAGGATGGTACACTACATCTAAGCGGATTATGAGTCGAAAGTGCTTAGGTTACTAAAGCTTGGTTTTCAAGACGGAGAAATTTACTATTGTATCGAAAATGCTAAAAATTAATGACGAGGGAATAATATTAGAGAAAACAAATCTGGAATTTGAAAATAAGGCTGTTTTAAATCCGGCCTGTATCCAGGTGGATGATATAACTCACATGTTTTATCGCGCGGTTAATCATAATGACATTTCTTCCATAGGCTATTGCCAGTTAAAAGACAATAAAGTTGTAAAAAGGTTTGAGAAGCCGGTTCTTTTTCCTGAATTTGATTATGAGGAAAAAGGCGTAGAAGATCCAAGAATTACCTATTTGGATGGAGTCTATTATCTTTTCTACACTGCCTTTGACGGTAAAAATGCTCTTATTTCTTACGCCACAAGCCACGATTTAGTTCATTTTGTCAAAAAGGGTCTTATTTCACCCAAAATTTCCTACGATGAAGCTGAAGATATTTTTCGTGAATCGGGGATTAAAAAGAAATATACAAAATTTGAAATCCTTTTTAAGAGAAAAGAAGGTAAGGAAGTCCTACTGTTTGAAAAAGACGCTTCACTTTTTCCTCAAAAAATAAATAATAAATTTGCCCTCCTACATAGAATATTACCTGGAATTCAAATTATTTATTTTGACAACTTCTCAGAACTTACTGATAATCGTTGGCGTGATTATTTCAAGAATCTTGGTGATTTCATTATCCTTGATCCTCTCTTTTGGTTTGAAAACCGTAATGTTGGTGGCGGTTGCCCACCTATTAAAACAGAAGACGGATGGCTCATTATTTATCATGCGGTGGAGAATAGTCCTTCAGGAAAAATCTACCATGCCGCCGCTGCGCTTCTTGATCGTAAAAACCCCCTGAAAGTTTTGGGGCGATTATCGGAACCTTTATTTTCTCCAGAGATTTCCTGGGAAAAAAGTGGTGTTACGAAGAATGTTGTTTTTCCGACAGGAGCAGTAGTAAGAGATAAAAGACTTTATATTTACTATGGAGCTGCGGATACGGTAATTGCTGCAAAATCCGTCGATCTTCCGGAGCTCTTAACTGAACTCAAAAAAAGTCCTCAATAGTTATGATATCCAATAAGCAAAACAAATCATTGATTGTTTTCCTTTCGACATTCCCGCCGCGGCAGTGCGGAATAGCTACCTTTACTGTCGATCTTACCGATGCTATCAACCAAATGTTCGGGCCATCAATTGAAACCAAAATCGTCGCAATGAACATTAGTGATATAAGTCATCTTCCCTATAACGACAAAGTAATTTTCCAGATAAGTCAACCCAATAAAAAGGATTACGTTAACGCAGCTCTAAAACTTAACCAGATGAAAAAACTGCAACTTATTAATATTCAGCATGAATTTGGCATCTTTGGGGGAGAATATGGTTCTAATTTACTTTTTTTCTTAAAAAATATTAGAAAACCGACCGTCGTTACATTCCACACCGTTCTTCCCAGACCAAACGAAAAGGCGTTTAACCTTGTTAAGGCCATAGCGAAATATTCCAAAGGAATCATTGTTATGACCGACCGCTCAAAAGAGATTTTAGAAAAAGATTACGATTTAAATCCCAATCAAATTCAAATTATTCCTCACGGGATTCATAATGTTTCTTATGGTTCTAGCGAGTATGCAAAGTCCCTGCTTGGGTTATCAGGTAGATTGATTCTCACAACTTTCGGGTTATTAAGTTCGACAAAAGGGGTTGAGTATGTAATCGAAGCCTTGCCCCCCGTTGTTAAAAAGTTTCCGGAAGTCCAATTTGTCGTTGCCGGCGTCACACATCCTATTGTCCTGGAAAAAGAAGGGGAAAAATACCGCAACCTTCTTATCAAAAAAGTTTACAAACTTGGATTAAATAAGCATGTTATATTTTTTAATACTTATTTTGATTTGAATAAGCTTCTTAAGATTTTGGAAGCTACTGATCTTTACGTTTCACCGTCCCTTGATCCAAACAAAGCTGTCTCGGGTACTTTATCCTATGCCCTCGGAAGCGGCCGCCCGGTGATTTCAACCGCATTTGCTCAAGCTAAAGAGAATATCACTACGGAAGTTGGCCTACTGGTTGATTTTAAAAATCCACAGGCTTTCACCAATGGAATTATTAAGATACTTAGTGATACTCTTGGGCGCATAAAGATGGGTAAAAATGCATATTTCCGTACAAGACACATGACTTGGGAAAATGTTGCCTTTTCCAACCTGAAATATTTCTCCAAATTTGCAGCAGAGTTGGGATTAGGACAAAGAAAGCTTCCATCAATAAAAATTACGCATTTAGCCAAATTAACAGACGACTTTGGTATTATTCAATTTGCTAAACTTACCGAACCTGATATTTCTTCTGGATATACAATAGATGATAATGCACGGGCTTTGGTTGTTGTCGCTCTCCATTACAAAAAATTTAAAATACCAGCCCTACTAAAACTTGTTTCCATATATCTTAACTTTATTTGCCAGGTTGCCAGACTCGACGGTTATTTTTACAATTATATTAATGAGTTCCGTGCCGTTGATCAACAGAGAAATCGTGAAGAAAGTTCGGAAGATGCCTCTGCTCGCGCCCTTTATTCCCTTGCCCAGATTTCAATCAGCAAAGAAATTCCTAAACGTTTTCGAAAAAAAGCTCATTCTGTATATGAAAATAGTTTTCGAAAGAACATTGCCTTCTCTGCACCCCGCGCTATTGCCTTTTATATTAAAAGCCTCTACCTTCTGCTTTCCAAATGGAAAGAACCAAAGACTCTTGGTGTGCTAATAAACCAATGTGAACAACTTGTAAATCTATATAACAAAAATCACTCGCCAGATTGGGAATGGTTTGAGCTAGCGTTAACATATTCAAACGCAATCTTACCAGAAGCGCTTCTATTAGGGTATAAAATAACCGGCAAGAAAAAATATCTTAAAATAGTTAAAACAACTTTCAACTTCTTAATTAAACATAGCTTTAAGGATGATACTTATATTCCTATCGGCCAAAGTGGTTGGTTTCCCAAGGGAGGGGAAAGACAATATTTTGACCAACAGCCCGAAGACGTCGCTGCTACTGTAGTAGCTCTCAATACTATGTTTCAGATAACAAATAATAAACATTATAAAGAGTTAGCCTATAAGGCATTTAATTGGTTTTTAGGAAATAATCTTCTTGGTCAGGTCGTTTATGATTGGTCTACAGGAGGGTGTTACGACGGGATCGGTGAAAAATCAATTAATTTAAATCAGGGTGCAGAATCTACTATTTCTTACCTTTTGGCCCGCTTTTCTTTCGAGGACTAAATCTTGACGTAAGATAATTGTTATAAGGACTTAAAGGGTCCTGACCGACACGTTCAACACGGTGGATTATAATAGTTCAGACAACTTTAGAGATGGAAGTACAGTTGGATTATCGATCATATGTTTTGAATGGTACTAATTACTAATTGACAAACATCCATAATTAGTTTAGATTATAGTCGGCCAAAACTTAGAAAAGCCGATTTTATGAAGTTTACCAAATTTTTTTCCTGGGCATTTTTAGGAATAGCAGTTATTGCTTTTATTTTTTTCTCAAGCACGGTTTCTTTAATTACCGATTGGTGGTGGTATCAGGAAGTAGGATTTACCGAAGTTTTTGTCAAATCCCTTAGTGCTAAAATTATTGTGGGTTTCGTAGCAGGACTTATTGCTGTAGTTTTTCTTTTAGCTAACTTATTTTTTGCCATCCGTTCAAAAATACTCTGGATGGCAGTCATTCCTGAAGCTCTCATTGGCACCAATCAACCAATAAGCTTAAATAGCAAGATAATTGGGAGACTTGGCATTATTCTAAGCTGTATTGTTGCTATTTTTATTGGCCTTATTGCCGCGAGTGGTTGGTATGACATTTTAAAGTTTCTATCAAGCGTACCATTTGGTCAAAAAGACCCGATATTTGGTCAAGATGTATCTTTTTACGTGTTTTCCCTACCTGTTTATTCTTTAGGACTTGGTCTTATAAAAACCGTTATTCTAATATCTCTTATTGGTTCTACCTTTATTTATGTTTTGCGAGGTAGCCTTAATCTCTCAAGTATTTTAGGAAAATTTGACCTATCCCGTTTGATCGGGAAACCTGAACATCAGACTCTTAAACCTACGAAAGATCAGGATACTAACCTAAAGGCCAGACTGCATATATGTATACTTTTATTTCTTTTCTTGACAACAATTGCTATTGGCATATATTTTTCTCTTTTTAATCTGCTTATTGCCCAAAGCGGTCCTATATTTGGTGCGGCCTTCACCGATGCCAACATTATAATACCTATTCTTCGCGTATCTATCTTTGTTTACGGTTTAACTGCTCTTTTGGCATTGTTTTATGGAGTAAGTGGAAAAATAGCTCCTCTTTTTGGGGCAATATTTTTGACTGTTATAATTGGACTTGCATCTCTAATTGTTCCTTCGATTTTTCAAAAACTGATTGTTGCACCTAACGAACTTACCAAAGAAACACCATTTATTAAATATAATATTGAGGCTACCCGTAAAGCATACGGATTGGATAAAATTGAAGAGCGTAACATTTCAGCTGATAAGCCCATTACTGCCACAGATATTGCTGCCAACAATCTTACAATAAAAAATGTTAGGTTATGGGAGAGAGATCCATTGCTTTCCACTTTTTCGCAAATCCAGGAAATTAGAACCTACTATGAGTTTTTTTCTGTAGATAACGACCGTTACATTATTAATAATGAACTACGTCAGATCATGCTTTCTCCCAGAGAATTAGCTTCAGATAGCTTACCAAACAAAGCATGGATTAATGAACGGCTTACATTTACTCACGGTTATGGTGTTGCTGCCGGTCCGGTAAATCAAGTTACTCCAGAAGGACTGCCGGTGCTCTTTGTCAAAAACTTACCTCCAAAGTCCGAAGTCAAAGAACTTGAGGTTAAAAGGCCAGAAGTTTATTATGGAGAAATTCCTAATGAGTATGTAATCGTTAAAACGAAATCCAAAGAATTTGATTATCCCAAAGGCGAAAAGAATGTTTACACTTCATATAGCGGAAAGGGTGGGGTAGAAATCAACTCTCCTCTAAGGCGCTTACTGTATTCAATACGTTTTGGCTCTCTTAAACTATTTCTATCAAGCGATATTACAAAGGAAAGTCGCATTCTTTATTATCGTAATATAAAAGAGAGAGTTAGTAAAATTGCTCCTTTTCTTACCTTTGATCGCGATCCATATCTTGTAATCTCTGAAGGCAAAATGTATTGGATTCTTGACGCCTATACCTTAACCGATCAGTATCCTTATTCTCAACCACTGTCGTTAAATGGCGGTGATGTTAACTATATTAGAAATTCAGTTAAGGCAGTAGTAGACGCTTATAATGGAACAATTAAATTTTATCAAGCAGATTTGGATGATCCGATTATTAAAACTTACACTAAAATATTCCCCAAAACTTTTCAAAAATTTGAAGAAATGCCTAAAGACTTGATTTCACACCTTCGTTATCCAGAGGATATCTTTACGCTACAAACTGAAATTTATACTACTTACCATATGGATGACCCGCAAATTTTTTATAACAAAGAGGATCAGTGGGAAATTCCTGTCATTCCTCAAGGAGATGAAGTACAAACAGAAAGCGCTACTTCAACAATGAATCCGAGACATATGATTATGAAGCTCCCGGGTGAAAAGACAGAAGAATTTATTTTAATGCTACCATTTACTCCTAGGGCAAAAGATAACCTTTCTGCATGGATGGTTGCCAGAAACGATGGTGAGGAGTATGGAAAGCTTGTTTCTTACCGTTTCCCTAAAGACAAACTGGTTTTTGGACCCAAACAGATTATTGGTAGGATCAATCAGGATGCTGAGGTCAGTAGACAGATTTCTCTTTGGGATCAGCGTGGTTCTCAAGTAATTCAAGGTTCGCTTTTGGTCATTCCAATTGAAGAGTCTTTAGTCTACGTCAGACCGCTCTATCTTAAGGCAGAAGCAGGAAAAATCCCTGAACTTAAACGAGTCATCGTTGCATACGAGAACAAAATTGCCATGGAGGAAACACTCGAAAAAGGACTTGCCAAAATTTTCGGCATTGCTGAAAGCCAAACCGAACTATTTGGAGAGATATTTGTCCAAACAGTATCTACTGACGTGCCTGCCGATGAGGCAGATATATCCAAAGAAGACCTTTTGAGCCAAGCTAATGAAAGCTATGAAGCTGCAATCCGCGCACAACGGGAAGGAGATTGGAGCAGATATGGCGAGGAAATAAAGAGCTTAGGGGAAATATTAAATAAGCTTCGTCAGTAAACTTTTAATAGTTCTGGTTCTAAATGGCCTTTCTCCAAGGACGCTTGGGGTCTAGACAGAGGTGTTCAGCAGTTCGAGTTGTCCTAATAGCTCATATCACTCTGGAGATGGGAAATTTTCTGCTAAAATTAATTCATGAGAGACAATCCAATTGGTGTGTTTGATTCAGGGATAGGTGGTTTAACAGTTACAAAAGAAATCGTAAAGAGATTGCCAAATGAGAGTTTAATATATTTAGGAGACACTGCTCGTGTACCATATGGGACAAGAAGTAAAGAAACAATAACAAAATTTGCAATAAAACTTGTTGAGTTTCTTTTAAAACAAGATGTCAAAATATTAGTAGCAGCTTGTAATACTATTTCTTCCACATGTCTTGATATTATTGAACAAATTTCTTCAGTACCAGTAATAGGAGTGATAAAACCAGCTGTTATTGAAGCTGTAAAATCAACTAAAACCAATAGAATTGGAATTATAGGGACAAGAGCAACGATAATGAGTAAGTTTTACGAGAGTGAAATTAAAAAACTGAATTCTGAAATAGAAGTATTTAATCAAGCATGTCCATTATTTGTTCCACTGGCAGAAGAAGGCATGGTCAATCATGAAGCAACTAAATTAATAGCAAAAGAATATCTTACAAAGCTTTCAGATTCAAAGATTGATACGTTAATTTTAGGTTGTACCCACTATCCTATTTTAAAAAACATAATTCAAGAAGTTATTGGAAGCGATGTAAAACTAATAGATTCTGCGAAACCTACAACAGAAATTTTAAGTAGCTTTCTTAAAGAAAATAATTTATTGAGTAATGGTACAGAAGTTAAATACGAATTTTATGTCACAGATGATCCTGAAAGAGTTTCTAAAACAGCGAGTATATTTTTTAATAAAGGTTTATCAGATAAATTAAAAAAAGTTAAAATTGAATCTAAACCTTAATTTATTATATGCTGGAAGAAGAAAAACTTATTACTCTAGAGCAAAAAATATATTTAATTGTTTCATTTTTAAAAAAAGAGATTAGTATCTTATGAGTAAAATAGAAAGCTAGTATATTTAAATTATGGACTGGTATAAAAAACGTAGATAGTAATTTAACAACAGCAATAAGGACGACTTTTATCTTGGTTTTTTTTATTTCTTCCAGCAATGGCAACAGGAGCGTCCTAGCTTTTTTATTTTTATGCTCTTAAAGTTGGAGAGGCAAGTAAAATTGTATCAATAGATAAATTAAGTTTAGTTTTAACAATAATATTTGCAGGAATTATTTTAAAGGAAAAGATAACTGTTCAAATTGCTCTTGGAACATTACTGATGACTTTGGGTGCAATAATTATTGCTTACGCAAAATAAAACAATTATTGTTTTGGGAGACTTTGAAGCTTCAAATAAGGTATAATAGAGATATTTACAGAATGTGTGATTAGGTCAATCTTACTTTTATATCTTATTTGCATTTTCTACAGATCAATAATATTTTTCGTTTGAAATTATGAAAATAGCATATATACATGATGAAAATAAATTACGAACAGGTGCGGATCACATTACTGAATTAATTGTTAAAAAATTAAGAGAACATAATGTATTTGTTAAAAACGTATATCCTAAGACTCGATTAATTGAATATTCACATAGTATTCAACTTAAAGGAGTTAGTAATATCCTATTTTTTTATTCACTTCTTGAACAAAAAGATGAGATATTAAAATACGATCTGATTCAAGGTACTACGTTTACTCCAATAACCTTTTTATCATTTGATATTCCAGTTGTTACATATTTTGGATCAACATCAGATGGTATATTATTTGCAACTCCAAAAACAAAACATTTAAAAAAAAGTCTCCGTGACATTTTAAATCAACTTAAAACAGATAAAGTAATATCAAGATTAGATATAAAATCGGTTAAACCATTGCAAGACATTTCTGATATTCAAAATTTTGCAGCATCAAAATCAACAAGAGTAATAGCTGCTTCAAAGATAGTAAAAAACAATTTAGTTAAATACGGAAAAATTCATCCTAATAAAATTGTTGTAATTCATAACGCGATAGAAGATTATTGGTTTAAAAAACCTATTGCAAAATTAGGTGAGCCAAAATTAATATTTTTAGGGAGAATTGGAGCAGATGTATTTACCTGGAAAACTAAAGGTTTTGATAGATTAATTAAAATATATCAATTATTTCCAAAGATGCAAAAAATTTCTTTGTTAATGACGCGAAATAACAAAATTGACTTATGGATGAACAAAAGCATATCTAACCACAAACTTTTTTTAAATGTTTCAAAAAAGCAAATTCCAGATATTCTACATCTAGAAAGAGGAAGTATCTGTCTTCTAACTTCTAGATATGAGGGGTTTTCATTAAGTCTAGTTGAGGCGATGTCACAAGGAATTATTCCAATTTCTTATTCAGTTGGGATAGCTCCAGAAATAATAGTAAATGGAAAAAATGGTTATCTTGTATCTAGCATAAAAGAAGCAAAGGCAAGAATTAAGGAGATATTAAAAAGTGATAAATTAAGAACAGACTTATCATACAACGCTTATAAAACTAGCACGAAATTTAGAGCAGATATATTAGCTAAAAAACTTGTTATTTTATATGAAGGGATTACAGGGAAGAAAGTTAAAAAATTATCTTCAAAAAAAAGAACCCAAATAGGAGAAAGATTAATAAACAATAAAATTAATAAAACACAAATAAATTCTAATTTTGAGCTTGCCAGAGACTAGACAGTATCTGACTTGTATAATAAAGTGGGTATGTCTTATTATTTTTACATCTTGCGCTGTTTAGACAATTCTTTATATAGTGGAATAACAACAGATTTAAAAAGAAGAGTGAGGGAGCATAATTCTTCCTCTTCAAAAGGAGCAAAATCTTTAAGAGCTAAAAAGCCAGTGAAACTTGTTTACAGCGAAAAACATAAAGATAGAAATTCTGCTTTAGTTCGCGAAGCAAAGGTAAAAAAATTCTCAAAATCTAAAAAAGAAGAATTAATAAAAAAAGTTTAAACTTATTAATTGAAGTTCAGAAATAAGTTTTTTTACTATTTTTTTGACAAACAATTATTGTTTTTATTTATAGATTAATTTATTAACAAGTTTATTGTACTATAATAGAGTGTTATGACAGTAGAAACAGAGAGAAGAATAAAAATATCTCAAATTACACAAAGAGATAGATTAATTTTATCTAAACATAGATTTACAATTATAAAGCTTACAGGAAAATCACTCAGGGAGCAGATTGAAAATGGAGACTTACCGATTTCAGAATATCAAATAAATCCAGAATTAATACCAGATATCATTTTAAATGATAAATCAAGAATTTCTGAAGTAGTCTATGACCTTACTCAATTATTTCTACCAGATAGTAATAAAGCCTCATATGATGATCAATCAAGAATATTACGATCGGAAAGAAAATACTTAGAAGGAATTGGAATAAAAGACATGGAACCCTATATGGTTTCAGTTGCAGAAGCAGCAGAGGTTGCCGCAATTGAACTTACTAAAGGTAATAGAATATTTGGCCGAAATTTTGTTAATACTGAATATAGTAGATATCCATGGGTTAGAACATCAACAGAAATTGATCCAAATAAAACAGCAATAATAGGATGTGACGATCTAGATACAATTCCAGAAGCAGCTAGTGAGAGATTACCAGAGGGAGCGTTCAGAGGGATACATATAAGAGGAGATGTTTCAAAAGATAATATTACGCATGGTGGACTTTATGTCATGCGTGTTTTTAGACCAACACTTTAATAATTGCTTTACAAAGTACAAATTTGTGAGATAATTAACTTAAGTCTTCAGAAAACTTATATATATGCTTCGTAATTTACTATTTCATACAATCAAAGGGAGGTGATTTATTTTGGGAAATAAAAAAGTATTCGTAGGAAGTTTGCCTTGGGCAGTTAATAATGATTCTTTAAAAGAATTATTTGCACCAATGGGTGAAATTGTTGAAGCTGTAGTTATTACAGATAGAGCAACAGGAAGATCAAGAGGTTTCGGATTTGTTACATTCGCTGATGAAGCAGCTGCTAAAAAAGCTGTAGACGAAATGAATGAAAAAGAAATAGAAGGTAGAAAAATTTTTGTTAACTTTGCTAAAGAGCAATCTGACAGGAGAGAGTAATGTCTCATATTCACGATAAGATTGACTTTGTCTCGACAGCATTTATTGTTTATAGAGACAAAGTCCTTCTTGTGCATCATAAAATTCTTAAAACATGGCTTCCGGTAGGAGGTCATATTGAGCTGGATGAAGATCCAATAGAAGCTTTATATCGTGAGATAAAAGAAGAAACAGGAATAGATAAAAAAGATATTTCTGTAGTTACAGAAAAACCTGATATTAAAATAAAAAAAGTAAAGTTTTTATTTACACCAAGATTCTTAGATATTCATTATTTTTCTGCCAAACATAGACATACTAATTTTATTTATTTTATTAAATCAAAAACAGATAAAGTTATTTTAAATAAGAAAGAGTCAAATAATATCAGATGGTTTACAAAATCTGAGATTTTAAACAAAAAATATAAAATTATTCCTCAGATAAAATTCCTTACAATGAAAGCACTCAAAGAGATACCTTCTTAAAAGAAGAGTGAACTTATGCTAATTTACAAGTAAAATATAGTTCTTATGTGTGGAATAATGGGATATGTAGGACATGATAAAAAAGGAGCAAAAATAGTATTTGACGGTTTAAAAAGATTAGAGTACAGAGGTTATGACTCATGGGGAGTGGCACTTGCAAAAGAAGGTAAACTTGCTCTTTATAAAAAAATTGGCAAAATTGGAAATGTTAATCCTAAATTTCCAAAAACAAACATTGCAATAGGACATACAAGATGGGCTACTCATGGAGGAGTGACAGAACAAAACGCTCATCCTCATCTTGATTGCACTGGAAAGATAACACTTGTTCATAATGGAATTGTAGAAAACTATAAAGAAATTAAAAAAGAGCTCCTTAAAAAAGGACACAGATTTGTATCGGAAACAGATACAGAGGTTATAGTCCACTTAATTGAAGAGAACATTAAAACGAATAAATTTAAAGATTCAATTGTACAATCTTTCAAAAGATTGAAAGGGCTTAATGCTATAGTAGTCTGTAATTTAAAAAATAAAGAAATTGCAGCCGTAAAAAACGGAACACCAATTGTTGTAGGAATAGGTCAAAATAATGATTATTTTATTTCCTCAGATATCATAGGGATATCAAAATATACAAATAGACTTATTTTTCTTGAAGATGGACAGATGATTTTAATAGGAGATCAAATTTCATTATTTGATATAAAGTTAAATAAGCAGATTAGTCCTAAAATAAACAATATTAAAGTTAAATTAAATGATGAAAAAAAAGGTAAGTATAAATATTTTTTACAAAAAGAAATTTATGAGCAGCCAAAAGTAATATCACAGATTGCTCTTAATTTTGAGAGTGAGTCAAAAAAATTGGCAAAATTAATAAAATCAGCAAATGGAATATTTCTTGTCGGATGTGGATCAGCTTCATTTGTTTGTCTTGCAGGTACATATTTATTTTCAAATATCGCTAAAATACATTTAAATTTTACTACCGGATCAGAGTTTAAATATCTTGAAGATTACTTGACCAATAAAACTCTTGTAATTCCAATATCACAAAGTGGTGAGACTATAGATATATTAGATTCTGTAAAAAAGGCTAAGAACAAAAAATCTAAAATATCTGCAATTACAAATGTATTAGGCGCAAGTCTTTATAGAGTATCAGACTATAATTTTCTGATTGGTGCTGGAGTTGAAAAGGCGGTTCTTGCTACCAAAAGTGTGACCGCTATGCTATCTGTTTTATATTACGTAGCATATTCAACAATTGGACAAAGTGATTTAGCTAAAGAAAAACTTTTATTAGCATCAAAAAATATAACTGAAATTTTAAAAGATAAATACATAACAAAAATTAAGACCCTTGCAAAATTATTAGAAAATAAAAAAGACATTTATGTTATTGGGAGAGGCTTATCTTATGCTGTTTCATTAGAAACGGCATTAAAAATTAAAGAACTTTCATATATCCATGCAGAAGGTTTTGCCGGAGGAGAGTTAAAACATGGAGCTATCGCTTTGATTGAAAAAGGAACGCCTTGTATAGTTATTATTTCGAATGATGAAACAAAAGATGAAATTATTTCAAATGCAATGGAGATAAAAGCAAGAGGTGGTTTTATAATTGGGATTGGTAGTATTTATGACGATGTTTTTGATATCTTTTTAAATACAGATGATCTTGGATATGCTACAATGCTTCCTCAAATTGTCATTGCTCAATTACTTACATTTTATATAACTCTTCTTAAGGGTTATGATATTGATAAACCAAGAAACTTAGCTAAGTCAGTAACAGTGAAATAACCCCACTTCGCCAAAGCGAAAGCGAGGCGAATCAAGATTAGAAGTTGGTCTTAAAGTGTTTGGAAGCCGGTATAGAAGATAGAAATTGGTGTTAAAACACACTAACCACCAACATCCTTTATCTATACTGGCATCTATATTCCTTGTGACTAACTTCTTACTTTTGCGTTTTGAGTTATGACTTTTGAGTTATTTAAAAAACCTGGCTACGACCTACTTTCCCCATCTCCGGTTTGGAGTGAGTATCATCGGCGCTGACCCGTTTCACTTCTCTGTTCGGGATGGGAAGAGGTGTTTCCAGATCGCTCAAGTAACCAGGAACCTTAATTATAAAATAAGGGTGGAATAATATCAATCTCGTATTTAGGGTATAATATGGCTGATGGTAGGTGAAGAAGAAAGACGCCATTTTGCATTTCATTCTTATTGCATAAGACCAAATATTCATTTTGAAGGCCAATTTGATGATGAAGAAGTATTATTAGTTGTAAGACCTCATCCTATAAGTCAACTTTCATGGATAATTAATGGATTTATTTTAATCCTTATTTTAATACTTGTAGATATTACTTTACTTAACTCTTTAACATTTATGCATTTTATTGTGATAAATACAATTTCTTTTGTATTAGTATTGAGCTTTTTATGGTTTAATTTTTTAGCCTATTTTTTCAATATTGGAATAATTACAAATCAAAGACTCATTGATGTTGATTATAGTACTGTTTTTTATAAAGATATCTCAGAAACCATATATTCAAAAATAGAAGATGTTTCAGCTAAAAGTACAGGTGTGTTCCAATCCTTTTTTGATTATGGAGATGTATATATACAAACAGCAGGTTCAGATAACAATGTTCAATTCAAATCTATACATAAGCCATCTCAAGTTGTAAAAACAATAATAAGTTTAATTGAATAATATGGAATTTTTTAAAATTATAACAAGTCAAGAGTCTACTATTTTTTTAATAAAAACATTATCTATAACCTTTAGTTTTTTGTTTCTTCTTTATTCATTGATAATGTTTCGTCAGGTTAAGATTATGGTAAAAACATACAGAGTAAGTCGAGAGAAAATAATCATATTAATATCTTTTATTCAGGCTATAATGGCGGCATTTCTTATTTTAATATCATTATTTTTAATTTAAAAATGTTTTCTGACAAATATTCAATATATCTTGGAACAGAATCTGACACTGTGTTTACTGGATTTATTGCAGACGCTAATTTGTATTTAATTTTAAAAATAGATATTGGATTAACAAAAGAATTGGGAAGAGAAACCTTAAAAGATATTTCAGAATCCATAAAAACTCTAAATATACAAAGTCTTGATGATTTTGAAAATTTTTTATCTTCAAAATGGAAAGGGCATAATTTTCCAACAGAGTTTTCTTACGCAGCTGGTTATATTTATGATAAAACTCTTTATTTAAAGACAAATTTAAATGGTCAAGTGTTTATTAAAAAAAGAGGCAGCTTCGCTAAGATAATTGACGGGGAAAACAAAGCCTCGGGTAAAGTAGAGGATGGAGATTTTATTGTATTTGCAAATAAGGAGTTTACAAAAATTATTGGAGGAGAGGAAAACTTAGAAAAAATATTTGATCATAGAAGTCCTCAGGAAATATTAGAAGATATTACTCCAAATTTAAAAAGTCAAAACGATGAAGGGTCAATTGCCATCTTTCTTAACCTAGAAGAAAAAAAAGAACAAAACGTAAATATCGAATCTGTTGATAAACAAGAAAAAGCACCTTTAACACTTCCAAAATCAAGCGTAATTAGGGACAAATATCTTAATCTAACGAATTATTTTTCTTCAAAATTTAACAATAAATTTTCTAAAAAACCTATAACTCTTATTCTTGTATTAATTCTTGCATCGTTTTTAGTGTGGAGCTTGTTTTTAGGTAATAGTAGAAAGGCAATAAAAGAAGAAAGCCTTATAAAAGAGAAATTATTACAAGCAGAAGAAGTTTATAGTATTAACTTGCCAAGAGCAATGGCATTACTTGGAGACGCAAAAAAAGACTTGTCAGATTTAAAAAATAGATCAAATAATAAAAAATCAAAACAAATTATTGAATTAGAAACTTTAATTAAAGAATATGAAAGTCGTATTTTGAAAAGTGAAGAAAAAGAATATAGTGAATTTTATGATTTTTCAGTAGAAAATAAGAATGTAAATATTACAAAAATATATAAATTTGAAGATAAGTTAGCAACTTTAGATCCATCATTGGGAGTTATATATATAATTTCACTTTCTGAAAAATCTATAGATTCTCGTAAATCTGCAATTATTAAAACTTCAAAAGCAGTAGCACTATACGAAAATATTACATTTTTTCTTAAAAATGATGGAGCTTATAGTATAACAGAAGAGAATAAGGCAAAAAAAGTTATTAACTCAGATGGATGGGGATCTGTAAAAGATATATCAGCGTATGCAGGCAACATATATGTGTTAGATACTTCTAAGTCAGATGTATTTAAATATCTTCCTATAGAAAATGGTTTTTCTTCAAAAAAAAGTTATTTTGCAAGTAGTCAAGATATTAATTTAGATTCTGCAAATTCAATATCCGTAGATGGTTCGATTTTTATTGGTTTTCAGGAAAGCATAGTGAAGTTTACATCTGGGCTTAGAGATGGGTTTTCAACGTCTTATCCTAAAGAAGATATAAAGATATCAAGAATATTTACTGATCAGAATTCAAAAAATGTTTATGCATGGAGTAAAACAGATGGTACGATATATATCTTGTCAAAAAGTGGTGGTTATGAAAGTCAAGTAAAATCTTCTATTCTAAAAAAAGTATCAGATTTTGTAGTTTATAACAATTCAATTTTTGCCTCACAAGGATCAAAGATATACAAAATAAACCTTGAATAATATGAAAGATTTTAAAATCAAGGAGATTCATCTGGTTGGACCAAGAGGATTTTGCGCAGGAGTTGAGAGAGCGGTAGATATTTTAGATAAAGTATTAGAGAGATATGGACCACCTGTATACTCTAGACACGCAATAGTACATAATAGAAGGGTAGTTTCAGATTTTGAAAAAAAAGGAGCTATTTTTGTAGAAGACATTAATCAAATTCCAAAAGGTGCAAGAGTTGTTTTTAGTGCACATGGAAGCCCTCCAGAATATTATAAAATTGCAAAAGAGAAAAAATTTAAACTTTATGATGCGATGTGCCCGTTAGTTTTAAAAGTTCATATTGAAGCAAAAAAATATGAATCGGAAGGTTTTTTTATTTTTTATATTGGCCATAAAGGACATCCAGAACCAGAAGGTGTTATGGGCAATGTAAAAAGAAGCTCTATCGCGCTTCTTGAAAAAGAAGATGACATTGATAAAATAAAACCTCCACAAAAGACCAAATTAATTGTTTTAACGCAAACAACCTTAAGTTTTGATGATACAAAAAAAATTATAGAATGTTTAAAAATAAAATTTCCAAGCATTATTCTACCTCCTGCTTTTGATATTTGTTACGCAACACAAAATCGACAGATTGCTGTAAAAACCCTTGCTAAAAAAGTTGATATAGTTTTAGTAATAGGTTCTCCTGCAAGTTCTAACTCAAACAGGTTAAGAGAGGTAGCGGCAAGAGAGAAGGCACCTTCGTATATGATTGATAATTTACAAGCAATTAAAGATTCATGGTTTAATAACGTTTCCATTGTTGGAATAACAGCAGGAGCATCATCTCCAGAAAGACTGGTTCAGGAAGTAGTAAATTATATTAAAAGTAAAGACACTAAAATTTTTGAAGAGCATACGATAAAAGAAAAAGCATATTTTCCACGACAAAGTAATCTAAATTAATTTTTTATCTAGAGATTGTTGGTATATCAATTGGACAAGTTAAACCAATACAAAATTGACCATTAGGAAAGATTACATTTTCTAGGGTATATATTCCAGCCAAGATTACAAAAATAATCAGAAGTCCAATAACGGCATTTGTAAGGGTATGTCGTGCTTTTTCAATCTTTTCTTTATCTCCTCCCGAGGATATCCAATTTAAGCTTCCCCGAAGTAAAAATATTAAAGCTATTATTCCTGCAGCAACAAAAAATATTTTTAAACCTGCGCCAGCAGCAATGCCAATTACCGTTGTAGGTTCTCCACCAAGTCCCATCGGAGGAGTTATTTTTCCAAATAAGTCATCTGTCATAATGGTAAATTAATTCCAAATATTATTTCAACTATTTTTATTATAAAATAACTTGCAATAACCATTATAAGCCCCATAATGGAAAATGTAATTCTTTTTTTTCCTGTTTGAAACTTTTCTGTATTTCCACTTGCTGTAATTATCGTTAAAGCTCCAATTAATAGAGTTATAAAAAAAATAAGACCTGCACTTGTAAAAAATAAAGGTATTATAATATTTAAAATACTCGATACGTCTGTAAATTGTGCTCCTGGATTTACAGCAGGATTACTTATGTCAAGCTGCGCTAAGTACATATTAAATAGTATATAGTATGCAATATTAAGAATAAACCCTAATCTCTAATTCCTAAATCCTAAATAAATATAAATGTTATAAATTCTAAATACAAAATTTTTTTAAGTTTTTGACATTTAAATTTTGAAATTGTTTAGAGGTTAGAGATTAGAGATTAGAATTTCCAATTCGTTAATTCTTTAATTCGTGAATCCATTAATTTTGTAATGATATAATAATCTTATTATATGTCTTCAAATAATGTTCCAAAACATCTTGTAATAATCCCAGATGGTAATAGAAGATGGGCAAAAGAAAAAGGTCTCCCTTCTTTTGAAGGACACAGAAGAGGGTTTAATATAATGAAAGATGTTGCTAAAAAAGCAAGAGATCTTGGAATAAAAATTCTTACAGTTTGGGCTTTCTCAAATGAAAACTGGAATCGTACAAAAGAAGAAATTGAATGTCTTATGGATATTTATGAGAGTTGGGTTGATATGCATTTGGAAGAAGCATTAAAAGATGAGGTAAGAATTATTCACCTGGGTAATAAAACCAAAATAAGAAAATCATTGCTAGAAAAATTAAATAATGCAGAAAATAAAACAAAACATTTTGACAAATTTTATCTTTGTATTGCTCTTGATTATGGAGGTAGGGAAGAGATTATAAGAGTTTTTAATTCAATTAAATCAACAAAAAATATTAGTGAAAAAAGCTTTGAAAGCCATTTAGATACAAAAGACATACCGTTTCCAAACCCTGATTTTGTAATTAGAACAAGCGGAGAGCAAAGAAGTTCAGGTTTTATGATTTGGCAATCAGCATAT
Organism: bacterium; assembly: GCA_043821785.1. Taxonomy (GTDB): domain Bacteria; phylum Patescibacteriota; class Microgenomatia; order UBA1406; family GWC2-37-13; genus JBBEDP01. Next base: position 22,542 of record JBDRCK010000020.1, read on the forward strand.
AGCGAATATATGTTTGTTAAAAAGTACTTTCCTGATTTTACAGTTAACGATCTAGAAGAATGTATAAAAGAATATGAGAAAAGAAAAAGAAGATTTGGAGCGTAATAGGACCTGCTATAATTAATTTAATGTTTAAGTCAAACTACTTAATATCAAATCGTATTTTAAACAATATTTCTAAAATAGAAGCTGCAGAAGAGACGATAAGTCACGCACCACTTCTACCTCTATGGGAAAAAGAATTTAAAGATGACGCAGTTGTTAGATCGGTATATCATGGGACTCACATTGAGGGAAACAAACTTGATAAGAGTGAAGCAAAAGATGTGCTTTTAGGCCTCGATGTTGTTGGAAGACCAAGAGATATACAAGAAATCATTAATTATAGAAAAGTTATAGAGTTAATTGACGATGAAGCAAAAAGAAATATTGATAAAATCACAGAACCTTTAATTAAAAAGCTTCATAGAATTACAACTGATAAAATTCTTCCACCTGAGCAAATAGGAGAATATAGAATAAAACAAGTCGTAGTAAGAAATTCAGCTACTGGAGAGATTACATTTAACCCTCCACCCCCAATTCAGATTCCTTTTATGATAAGGGAATTTATTTATTGGATAAATAGAGAAAATAAAGATGAGATTCATCCGATACTTAAAGCAGGAATAGCTCATCACCAATTAGTTTATATTCATCCATTTATAGATGGAAACGGAAGGGTAGCAAGAGCTTTGGCCACACTGATTTTATTTATTGAAGGTTATGATATTAGAAGATTTTTTTCGTTGGAAGAATATTATGACAAAGATGCAAAGACTTATTATGAACATCTTCAAAAAGCGTCAGCAGGTAATATGACTAGTTGGTTAGAGTATTTTACATATGGGGCAGCTAGAGAATTTGATAGAGTTAGAGAGAAGGTTTTAAAACTTTCAAGAGATGTCAAACTAAAAGAAAGGTTTGGTGGAAAACAAATTTTTTTAACAGATCGTCAAGTAAAAATCATAGAATACATGCAAGAAGTAGGATATCTTCAGAATAAAAATTTCGCCTTTCTTTTTAGAGAAATTTCAGAAGATACAGTACTTCGAGATCTTCACGACTTATCGGAAATGGGAATTGTTAAAAAGGTTGGGAGCACAAAAGCTGCTAGGTACATATTAATTTAATACGTTATGCAATTTAAAGTATTAGCTAAATATATTGAAGAGATAGAAAAAACCTCGTCAAGAAATAAAATAACCGAGCTTTTATCATCTCTTTTTAAAAAGCTTAATAAGCAGGAAATAAAGGAAACAATTTACTTATTACAAGGGAGAATTGTTCCACTTTACGAATCGAAAGAATTTGGTATGGCGGAAAAACTTATTATAAACAGCGCATTGAAAGCCTTTAATCTTGATAAGAATACATTTAATAAAAAATTTAAAGAAATAGGAGATTTGGGAACAACAGTTGAGAGCTTTAAAATTGATCAACCAAAAAAAGAACTTAGCATATCTGATGTTTTTGAAAGTCTTAATAAACTAGCTGAAGCAGAAGGAAAAGGTTCACAAGATATAAAAACAGATATATTAGCAAATCTTATTTTAGACCTTGACTCCTTGTCATCCAAATATTTAGTAAGAATTCCTATTGGAGCTATGAGGCTTGGGTTTTCAGATATGACGATACTCGACTCTTTATCTTGGATGATGAAAGGTGACAAAAGTTTAAGACCAATATTACAACACGTATATCATGTTAAGCCTAATTTAGGGTATATTGCAGAGACTTTAAAAGATAATGGCTTAGATAAGTTAAATAACGTAACACCTGAAATTTTTACACCAATAATTATGATGAGAGCAGAAAGAATGTCTTCAGGTGAAGAAATTATTAAAAAGATTGGAAAATGTGCAATCGAACCAAAATATGATGGATTTAGATTACAAGTTCATAAAAAGGGGAATGAAGTTAAGATGTATTCTCGTAATTTAGACGATGTATCATTTATGTATCCTGATATAAAAGATGCAGTAATTAGACACGTAAAAGCAAAAAGCGTAATTTTGGAAGGTGAAGCAATTGGCTATAATCTTAAAACAGGAAATTATCTTCCATTTCAAGAAACTGTTCAGAGAAAAAGAAAATATAATATTGATCAAATGAGGGAATCTGTCCCTCTCCAGTTAATTATTTTTGATCTTTTATTTGTTGATGGAGAAAGTTATATAAATCAGCAATTTTCTAAAAGAAGAAAAAAATTAAAGGAAATTATTAAAGTACAAAATAAATCTGGGAGCAAACTTAATATTGCTCCAGAATCTATAGAAGAAGAAGGAAAACATATAGATAAATTATTTGATGATGCAATAGAAAAAAATCTCGAAGGAATTGTTGCAAAAAAACTTACTGGAGTTTATAAACCTGGAGCACGAGAATGGAATTGGATAAAGTTTAAAAAAAGCTATTCATCAAAAATTAAAGACACTATAGATTGTGTTGTTATGGGATATGATTATGGAAAAGGTAAGAGAACGGGTTTTGGAATAGGAGCATTCTTAGTAGGTGTTTATGATAGTAAAAATGATAAATATGTTACTGTGGCAAAAATAGGTACGGGGTTATCAGATATAGAGTGGAAAGAGCTAAAAAAAAGAGGAGATAGTCAGATAGTGGTAATAAAACCTTTAAATTATAAGACAAATGATCAGGTTAATTGTGATGTTTGGATAAAACCTTTTATAGTGGTTGAAATCAAAGCGGATGAAATTACAAAATCTCCTCTTCATAGTGCAGAACTTGCTTTGCGTTTCCCTCGTTTAGAGCGTTTTAGAGATGATAAGTTACCTGAAGATATTACTTTACTTGATGAATTAAAAAAACTATATAAACTATGAATTCCATGAGCAAAAAGCTTAGCATTCATCAGAATAAGTTTTGACTCAATAGATTGTGGAAAGTGTTCATTATAGGTCTTTATAACCCTATCAGGATATTCTTCAAAAAAAGATTCAGGTTGATTTTTTATTCTTCGAGCAGAAAAACGTACCATTAATTTTGGATCATATATTATAGCTCCGCCTGATTTTACAACATGTATTGATAGATCAATATCTTCATGAAATGATTTGTCATCAAGACAAACAGTATCTTTTACAAGATTCCAAGCTTTTTTAGATATTGACATATTTGGCCCACTAAAAGGGTATTCACCTATAAGTCTCTTCATAGTTAAGATATAAACTCGAAAAAAAGGCAGAATATTTTTTAAAGGAAGATCATAGAATTGTAAAGGGCCAATTAAACCTGAAATATTTTTATTTTTATTAAAATTGTATCTTATTCTTTTTATCCAATTTGGATGAAGTATACAGTCAGCGTCACACCTTGAAATAATATCTCCGCTGGCACTATTATAACCTTTGTTTCTAGCATGTGAAATTCCTTGTTTTGATTCTTTTATAATCTTTACCTTATATTTTTTTGCTATTGCAATTGTTTTATCTGTGCAATTATTATCAACGATTATTATTTCATCTGGAGCTAATATTTGATTTTGGAGACTTTTTAAACATTGAGCGATATATTTTTCCTCATTGTATACTGGTATGATTACAGAAACCTTCATAAGTATATTTTAACAGGCGTGGTATAATTTTTGAGTAATTTTGTATGTTAACCTTTTTTTCAATAATAATTCCAACATTAAATGAAGAGTTTTTTTTACCAGTACTTCTAAAAAATTTAGCGAAACAAAAATCGAAAAATTTTGAGGTAATTATCGTAGACGCTAAATCTAAAGATAAAACATTAAATATAGCTAGAAAATTTAAAAAAAAACTCAAACTAAAGATTGTTTTATCTAAAAAGAGAAATGTATCTTATCAAAAAAACCAAGGTGCTAATCATGCTTCAGGAAAGTATTTAATATTTTTAGATGCGGATTGTAAGGTGAGCGATATATTCACGATGAAGTTTGAAAGAGTAATCTCTAAAAAAAAAGGTTTAATTTTTTACCCTTATATAAAACCAGAAGAAAATAGCGTACAAATGAAAACAATTTACCAATTTTTAAATTTTTTGATAGACATATCTCAAATATCTAAAAATCCATTTACTTCAGTAGGGTGTATGTGTTTGGAAAAAAACCTTTTTAACATAATCGGAGGGTTTGATGAGAAAATAAATTTTCAAGAGGATTTAGAAATTGGGAGAAAGGCAAGGGAGTGGGGTATTGTAGGCGTACATCTGTCAAGCGTAAAATTTACTTTTTCTTTTAGAAAAGTAAGAAAAGAAGGCAAGTTAAAGTCATTATATATATTTATTATTGGGAACATTCATTATATTTTTAATAAAAAAACTAAAAAAAATATATTTCCTTATGATATGGGAGGACACCTATATAATGAGGCTAAATTAAAAATGAATAAGGCTAAATTAACAAAATTTGATTTTAAGAATTTAAAGAAGTATCTAAAAACTACATTTTTAGACATTGAAGACTGATAGTATAGGAAAATGATCTGATTTATTAAAATTACTTATTTTTTTGTTAGATAAAAGCTTCAATTTTTTATATAAGACATAGTCTAATTTAAGCTTAATTGTTATGTTTTTTACAATTCTTTTTTCTAATGTAAAGTTGATATTACTAGTTGCTTCTTTAAGTTTATGCTCTGAGATAAGATTTTCGAACCTTTTTCTTCCATAAGGGAAATTAAAATCACCTGCTATTATTACAGCTTCACTTTTATCAAGCGACATATCTTCGAACGTATTTTTTATTTGCCTAGTTCTTAGATTATTTGTTGCAAATGGACTTAAATGAATATTGTATAAAGTAATGTGTTTTTTGCTTTTTTTATGAATTAATTCATTTTTTAAAACAGTTCTTGGGTTTTTATTGCCGTGAAGAAAAAAGGATACGATTTGATAAAAATTTGTGGGTAGATTGAAGCTATTAGATTTTATTGGTGAGAATGCCTTTGAATTATAAAAAGTAGTTACTCCAAAAACTTCTTTTCTTCTTATAAAGCTATTTGAATAGTCTGCTAACCTATATCCTAGATTTTCTATTAACTCAAAGCTTGAATCTGTAATTGCAATTTCTTGAAAACAAACAATATCAGGAAGATATTTTAGGAGTAACTCCTTAATAGTTTCTGCAGCCTTGTTGAATTTTAAGTTATATGTTAAAACCGAAAATTTCATACCTTATTTAATGATGTCACATTATACAAGAAAGTGAACTTACAGATATAAACATATTATCCACAAAAAATCTTAAAAATTTTGACATTGTCAGAATAACCTAAACGTAAGTATTTATGCTATAGGTTGTCTTATAAAATAAACAATATTTTCTATAGGTCTTGACAAAGGGTTTTTTCCTGTGTATATTTAATTTATGGCTATAAATAAACTATTAGAAGAGTCTAAACTAAATATAAAGACAAAAATACAGAAAAAAAAAGAAGATTTAATTTTATTTACAGGAGAACAATTTAATAGATTAATAAGAAAGAATTTAAATCTACCGATAAAACTATATCATTTATAGGCTCGTATAAGGGGATAAAAAATAGAGCATCACTACCGCTCGTATAAGGGGACGACGAGTAGTAATGCCCTTGCGATACACAATAGCACAACAAAAAATTGTTGTCAAGTATTACCTAATTTAAGCTTATATATAGCTCCGTTTCCATTAGAGCTTTCAAATATTTTTGTTCCTATAAGGCTAAATTTCTCTTCATATAAATTTTTGTATTTTGCCTTCTCAAGTTCAGAAACAACAATATATTTAATATGATATTTATTAATTAATTCTTGAGTTTTCTGCAAGTCTTTTGACTCATACAAGGTTTCAATATCAGGAATTCTTTTACCTACAACATTTGACGAACCTCTCCAAAGCCATTCGTGAACCCACCAGCCGGCTACAGTGGGTAATCCAGTATATGACGATATTCTAGCAAAATCAGTATAAGAATCTCCTTGAGCTTCTAAAATAACAGGTTGTTGATCAACATTTTTGTTAAAAAAATCTATTATCTGTTGGTCTTCTAGGTGTTCACTATTTAGCCATAAAGACCCATCAAGTTCGACCTTTTTGTTTAATGGGTAATAGTAAGAGGAGAATGAAAAAAATGGATAGATCAATATAAAAAAGAGCATAAAAACAAATAAAATTTTTAAGAATTTCCTGATTTTTTTTGATAGGTTTAGCCTGAAAAAAACAAAAAGCGAAGCTATTCCCATCATAATAAAAGCTTGATATCCAAGTTTAAACATAGTGTTTGCTCTAAAATGAGCGGGATATATGTCTTTTACATAGAAAAACTCCGGAATTAGTATAAAAACAGTCGAAATTAGCATTAATAAAAGTACAAAGTCATCTGCTTTGTTTTTTAATAATATGGTTGAATTTGACCTGTTTTTTAACTTAATATATATAAATATTGTGAAAGATGTTATAAAAAACCCCCAGAGCACAAATAACATCCAAACAGGTGATATTTGACAATTTTGAGCTTCAAATAGAAAAGGTCCAAAACTTTTTATATTTAATAAGACTTTAGGAGGGCAGTTGATTCCTATTTTAGACACAAAAGAGTCAAATTTGGAAATAAAAGGAAGTGCAAATATAAAGGCGGAAGTAGTAGTAATAATTGAGGCTGATAAAAATTTGGTTGAGAAGCCAAACAAAGCTAGATATATAGAAAGTGCTAGTATCAAATAAATTGGGCCATCAAAGGCATTTGTCATGTATAAAATAGCTATCATAAGGCCAGTAAAAATAAAATAAAAAATATTTTTTGACATTTTATCCGATTTTTTAATCACAGAAAATAATAAAAATAGAAAAGCTATGGTAAAAAGAACAAATGGAATATCAAGAACATGACCATGAAGGTCAGCTACAGTAAAAGAATAAGAAGGGAATTCGTGTATTGTAAATGGTATAAATCTTGTAGCATTGGGATACCAGTATTTTTCAGGAGAAAAAATAGATAAGATTTTCCAAAATGGAATAGGACTATCGTTTGGATAGCCTGATGTAAAGAGATATATGGTATGTAAATTTCCACCAAGATTAACTATGAAAGATCCAAGAAGTCCATAGATAACAAGAGGAAACAATGCAAGTTTTTTTATTTTTAAGACTTTTTCTTTAAAATAACTTATTAGATTTATACATATTGAAAAAACCGATGTTATAGAAATTGCTAGAATGGTAGCTAATGACAGGTTGTAACCAATAGAGGCTTTTATATTGCTTAATTTGATTAAAAGTGCTGATGTTAAATGACCAAAGTAATAGTAATTTATAGAATATCCCGTTGGGTTTATTTGATCGGCAGAAAGCCAGATATCAAGGGGAGGAAAAAAATTAGATCGAAGTATTGAATTAATAATTCCAAAATCCATAAATTTTTCCAATCCATGAATAGCAGGTTGTTGACCACGAATATATGTTAAAAATAAAAAAGAAAAAATAAAAAGTACCTCTTCAAATATAATTAGTTTTTTAGTCAAATGATTAGAGTCATTGGAGTTTGGTTTTAGGACTAAAATAGATCCAAAAAAAATTAATGAAGATACCCCAGCAGCAAAAAAACTATTAAAAACAGGAATTTTAAAAGATCCTAAAACGAATACAATATAGCTTATTGTTAATATAGCAAGTGTTTTTGAAAAAGCGTATCCTTTATCTACGAACTTACCAAAAACCTTTTTTGTTAATGGAAAAAAAATTAATCCTAGTATGAAAACTAAGAAATACCACGAAAATGAAAGTTTTAACCAGTCCATCACTATAGATTATATCTATTTTTTGCTATAATCCAATTAATAAAAATGGATAAGATTTTCAATCATCTTAAATATGAAGATGATATATATAAAATTTGGGAGAAAAACAAATCTTTTAAAGCAAATATTGATTCTAAAAAAAAGCCATTCTCAATAATACTTCCACCTCCTAATGCAAACGGCAATCTTCATATGGGGCATGGAATGTTTGTATATGAAGACGTGATGATTAGATATCATAAAATGAAAGGTTTTGAAACTTTATGGTTTCCAGGACTTGATCATGCTGGCATTGAGACTCAATACGTATTTGAAAAGGAACTTCGAAAAAAAGGTAAGAGCAGATTTGACTTTAATAGACAAGAGCTTTTTAAAGCTATAAAAGAATTTACAAAGGCCAATATGCCAAATATTAGGTCACAACTTAAAAAGTTGGGTTTTGCGCTTGATTGGGATAGAGAGAAATTTACCATGGACGACGATATTGTAAGTACTGTTTACGATACATTTAAAAAGCTATATGATGACGGGCTTGTATATAGAGATAAAAAACTTGTTAATTACTGTATAAAAGATGGAACTTCTTTTTCAGATCTTGAAGTGGAAGATAAAGAGGTTCGAGGAAAGTTGTATTTTATAAAGTTTCCTTTAGAAGAAGAAGGGTTTATTATAGTTGCGACAACAAGACCAGAGACAATACTTGGTGATGTCGCGGTTGCAGTACATCCTAAAGATAAACGTTATAAAAATCTAATAGGTAAATATATCATTCTCCCTTTAACTAATAGGAAAATTCCAATTATAGAAGATGAAATTGTTGATATGGAATTTGGAACTGGTGCAGTAAAAATTACTCCAAGTCATGACTTTGATGATTTTGAGACAGCAAAAAGACATAATTTATCCTTTCCTTCTGTTATTGGATTTGATGGCAAAGTTAAAAGTACAACAACAGAGTTTGATGGGCTTAGAATTTTCAGCGCTAGAGAAGCTGTCATAAAGAAACTTCAAGATTTAGGATTAATTGAAAATATTAAAGATCATAATATGGTTCAAAAGACCTGTTATAAATGTGGATCTGTACTTGAACCGTTTTCTCTTGAGCAATGGTTTATTAAAACAAAGCCTTTGGTAAAAGAGGCGATTCGATTAGTCAATGAAAAAAAGATAGAAATTAAACCTACAAGATTTAAAAAAACTTTAATTTATATTTTAGAGAACTTTATAGACTGGAATATTTCAAGACAGATAGTGTGGGGGATAAGAATTCCTGCATGGAAATG
>JBDRCK010000021.1:0-24464 GCA_043821785.1 bacterium
CTTCCCAAACTTTTCTCCAATAACTTTGGCAATAACTTTATATAAAACCAAAGTAGATAAGAAATATGTTAAAAAGCCCAACGCAAAATAGTAAAAAGTACTATATCCAAACATTAAATACGAAGGATAATAAAAAAAGGCTGTGTATTTATAAGGGCCCTCTCCAAAAACTCCCTTTCCTAAGTATCCAGCAGATTCTTGAATATGAGCTAATTTAAAAAAAATGGCATTATCATCCTGCCAAGGAACCATAAATAAAATCTGACCATAAGAAACAATAAGAATAAACAGAAGAATAAGCCAGTAATGTTTTAAAAAATATCTAAAGATTCCCATGAGAATTCTGATAAAGCAGGTCTTTATATTGTTTAAACTCAACCTTTTCATAATTCTCTTTCAAGTCAACTTTTCTCTTAGATTCCTCTATTCTAACACTCTTTAACCAAAAAGAATGATAAAGGTTTTCAGAGGGTTGTAAAGATATTCTAGCGGTTTTAGCTTCAGCTGGAGCAATCGCAAGAATTTCTAGTTCCTTATCACCCTCACCAAAATACCGCGGCGAAACACTAACTGAAACTCCTCTTTCCTCCAATAGAGAATTTTGATCAAAAAAGTCAACCCTTATAAATACGCTGCGTTTGTTCTTTAAAACCGGTTCAGCAGATTCAACCACTCCAGTAATTCGATAAACAAAAACAGGCTTAATATCTATCTCTTCAGAAACAAATCTGGCAACTCCATTACCTATAGACCCTGGGCCTATCTCCAACTCTGTTTTACCATTTTTAGACAGTTTCTCTTTTAAAAGCAGACTTCCCCGAAATTCCGAAGGGACTACCACCCAATCAAAAAGATCAAGGTTAAAAAACGGGTTATATTCTATTATGTCGTTAAAAAACGGAACTTTAACCAGAAAAAGAGCTGCATCAGCGGCTTGCCAAGGCTTAAAAGAGGAAGACAGAATAAAATTCATCATTTCTTCAATTGAAATTCCCCAAAAAGTGTTGCGCATCTGAGCTATTGGTTTATTAAAAAGATATTTTCCAGCTGCAGGAAAACTGGCTGTCATCCAGCTATAAAAATAATTACCCGCCCAATCCATATTGATCAGGGCAAATTCTGATCCATCTTCCCTAAATTCCGCCAAAGAATAGCAACTCTCACCTTTAAAAGGTGAACGAACAATATCGCCAGGCAGGGGATCAAAGGGGTGCGAAGCCACTTGAGAATTCTCTGGCAAAACCTTCTCTGCTTTATTTAAAATCTCTTTGTAAGACCAAGTCTTTGTATAATTATAACTATTAATCAGCGCGTTTTTTAAAGGAATAATCGTTGATCCAATTACTAAAACTGTAAAAAACCATTTATTTAATAAAAACTTTAGAGAGTATAGTGCCAATGCCGCAAAAAGCATAACTAAAGGTGTAATGGTAATAAAATTTCTAATATAAAAACCTCCATTTGAATAAAAAACCATTACATAGAAAAAAGATATTATTCCCGTCAAGAGGAAGAGGGCCTGCTTCGTAAATTTTTTGAGTGAATAACATATTCCGACTATAGAAAGCATAAAAAGAGGCAAACCATAATCAAAGTGAAGAAGGTAAAAAAACGGATAGGCCATCAAACTATTTCTTCCCATAGCATATTTTTTGGATACATATGAAATAATTTCAAAAGCAGATTGATAATTTAACCAAAGATAGGGATTAAGTAAGATAAAAATTCCAACTGCCATCAAACCGGAAAGAACAATTTTCCAGGAAAACACATTTTTCAAATTTAAACGTGAGGCAAAGAAATGGGCAATCAAAAAAGGGAAAACGGCAAAAACCTGATATTTGGTTGAAAAAGAAAGACCTATAAAAAGTCCAGCTAATAGATAATTTCTAAATGTAGGTTTGTCAATAATCCTGTAGCTAAAAATTAATGACAGAAGAAGAAAAAAAGCGTTATATGTATCTGGTAGACCAATATGAGAGTTGACAACTGCCTTAAAACTTACAGCCAAGAATAAAGCTCCGAGAAGACCAACGTTTTTGCCAAACAACTTTTTGCCCAACCAGTAGACTAAATAAACATTAGCCAAACTAAAAAGCGCAGTTACATATCTTCCCCAAAAAAGAGCATTTATCTCCCGCTCTCCCAAAATAGAAATTTGGAAAATTTTCGCTTTCTCAAGAGGTGCAATAGGAATATGAATTAACCCATCTATTATTTTGGAAATATTACTTAAATAGAAAAATGTCCAGTTTAAAGGAATAAAAATAAATTTAAAGAAGAAATAATTTACCAAGGGTACTAAGGCTGGATAATCATACCTTAAGGGATCAAGATTCCCATTCTTTATCATCGAAACAGCAGCTGAATATGTTATCCCTTCGTCAGAATGATATTGATTATACCCAGGATTGGTACCAATAAAGCGAAGTAAAAAGGCAAAAATCAAAACTAAAACAAGTGGAAAATTTTTTTTCATTAAGTTAAAGCATTACCGAATAAACATATTAAACTAAAATTGAGTATAACAAAAAAATGTAATTATCGAAATTCTTAGGTTATTAAATAAAGCGGTTTTTAAGGTGTATCAAAAATCTTCAACTCTCTATATCTTTGACAAAATAAAAGAAATTATTTTCATCTAGTAGATGAATTTAGTTGTTTATTTCTAACAACCAGTTTAAGCATCGCAAAAAAAGTCCTCACGGCCACTGAGAATTTTGCCCCCTTTGCCTCTCCTCCCTTACGTTTATGCCAATTAATTTTAACTTCTCCAAATTTAAAATTTTTCTTTAATGCTTTACTTACCAGCTCCGGCAAAAACATGGCACTACGATCTTCAGATTCTATTTTACCAACTGATTTAAGCACTCTTCGTCTCCACATCGAAACTGATGAAAATTCACGAAGTTTTATACCAAAAAGATAACGGCATAAAAATGTGTATGGTACATGAAAAAAAAGCACCTTTAACCTGGTTATGAATGATTCTTCATTTCTAGAAATATAAGCAGTTACTGCGTCACAACCTCTTATCGCTTTCAAAAAAATCGAAAGATCTTCAAAACCAAAACCTCCGTCACCAGGAGCCAAAAAAATTAAATCTTTCCTGGCACTTTCAAAACAGGTCTTCATGGCACCAGTAAAACCTTTATTAATTTTGTGATGCTGAGCATGAATAAATCTATTCTTCTCAGCTAGTCTATCAATTATTTTTCCGGTACCATCAGTTGAACCATCATCAACCAGAACTATTTCGTAATTTATCCTGATCTTTTTAAGCACCTTAAGGGCATCCTTTACAACACCCTCAATAGTTTCAACTTCGTTATATGCAGGGATAACCACCGAAAGAGATTCCGGTTCAATACCTTTTAAAAACTTTTTACTGGAGCCAACAACCTTAGCAGGTATACCGACAACAATAGAGTATGGTGGAATAACCATAAATTGAGTAACAACACTACCCGCACCGATTACACTGTGATGTCCTATACGTGCACCCATTAAAACAGTAGAATTTGTACCAACAAAACAAAACTCACCAATTTCTACTGGTGCGCTATCAACTTCTCCATATCGTCGCTCAGATATGGCCCGGACAATCGTTGAATGAGTTAGTATCTTTGCTCCACTTGAAATTTCCGTTCCCCGGCCTATTTTTAAAGTAGCGTTAGCTGCATCAACTAAACAAAATGCGCCAATCCAAACACCTTCACCGATTTCAGGATTCCCTAAAATCCAAGCGTGTTTATTATAAAGATTACTTGGTATCCCATGATCTCCATCCATAGCTAATTTCTTGTTAATTCCAGAATTTTGGAAATTACATAATCTTGTTCCCGTTTGGTCATGGAAAAATAAATTGGTATTGCTATAGTTTCTTTATTGGCTTTTTCTGTTTCGAGTAATGAAAGCTTTGGGTACATGATTCTATATGGTTTTTCTAGATGAGCCGCCATAATTCCGATACGCGTTGAGATACCATAATCCAACAACTTTTGCATAAGTTGATCTCTGGTTATTTTTTTATTTTTCCGTAGACGAATGACATAACTTTGAAAATTGTGAGTGCAATTTTCTGGAACAAAAGGTGTACTAATATTCTTAGAATTAGAAAAAAAATCATGGTACCTCTTGGCTAATTGAGCTCTTTTATGTATAAATAAAGGCAGTTTTTTCATCTGTTCAACGCCAACCGTTGCCAAAAGATCCGACATTCGGAAATTATACCCAATCACAGGATATTTCTCGAAAATTGTTTTAGTGGTTTTATTCCGCTTTAAATCTGATATGGACATGCCATGATGCCTCAAAATTTTTAAACTATCAGCCCAGGTTTTATTGTTTGTTAAAATCATACCTCCTTCACCAGTAGTAATTATTTTCCTAGGATGAAAGCTAAAGCAGGCCAAGTCTCCAAAACTACCGACTTTCCGACCTTTGTAACTACTCCCCAAAGCACAGGCCGCATCCTCAACTACGTAAAGCTTGTGTTTTCGGGCAACTTTTAAAACCTGCTCCAGATCCGTAGGGAGACCAACTTGGTCAACCGGAATTATAGCTTCGGTTTTATTGGTAATTAAGACTTCAATCTTTTTAGGATCAATATTATATGTTTTGGGGTCTATATCCACAAAGACAGGCTTAGCCCCGACATGTAATATACTGTTGGCGGTAGCTATGAAAGAAAGAGACGGTACAATTACTTCGTCCCCAGGCCCAATACCTAAAGCATATAAACTAAGTGAAAGTGCAGTTGTAGCTGAAGAGGTAGCTATGGCATATTTTGCCCCTACAAAATCCCCTACTAATTTTTCAAACTCTGCTACTTTAGGTCCCTGTGTTACCCAACCAGACCTTAATGTATTAATTAAGGCTTTTTCCTCTTTAGTATCAAAATAAATCTTTTGTAATGGAACTTTCATTATCTATTAAAAAATTCGCTAATCTTCTGACAAACAAATTTAACTTCTCGCTCAGTTAATTCTGGGAATAAGGGTAGTGATAAAACTTCTTTGGCCACTTTTTCTGCTACCGGAAAATTTCCCTTTTTATAGTTTAAATATTTTAATGCTTTCTGTAAATGGTTTGGAATTGGGTAGTAAACCATTGTACTGATTCCAACTTTTGTTAAAAATTTTTGAAGTCCATTTCTCTTTTTAACTCTTATTGTATAAATTAAATAATTTGGTTTTAGATTTTTTGTCTCACCTGGTGGTAACACGACTGATGCAGGAAGAAATTTATCATAGATTTTAGCTAGTTTTTTTCTTTTTTCTCTTCTCAAATCCAAAGATTCAAGTTTGGCTAAAAGAATTCCAGCGTGAATAGAATCAAGCCTACTGTTATACCCTATCAAATCATGTTTATATTTTCTAAATTGCCCAACATTTCGAAGAGCTCTAACTTCATTCTCAATTTTTTTACTGTTTGTAATAATGGCCCCTCCATCCCCAGGAGCACCCAGACTTTTAGTGGGATAAAATGAAAAGGCCCCTAAATTTCCAATTGATCCACATTTTCGTCCGTCTATTAAGGAACCATGAGCTTGACAGGCATCCTCTACTATAAACAATTTATGTTTCCTGGCAATCTTGCAAATTTTATCCATTGGAGCTGGATATCCAAATAAATGGACAGGGATAATGGCTTTTGTTTTTGGGGTAATTGCTTTTATTATTTTTTCTTCATCGATCTGAAAAGTATCTTTATTAATATCTACAAGCACAGGTTTTGCCCCCAAATAAATGATTGGGAAAATAGTGGATATAAATGTAAAAGTGGTAGTAATAACTTCATCACCGGGTCCAATACCTAGAGCTTTCAGAGATAAAAGTAATGCATCTGTACCTGAAGCCACCCCAAGACAGTATTTAGAATCATTATACTGAGCAAATTTCTGCTCAAAATCACCAACATTTTTGCCCAAGATAAAATCTCCCCGCAAAAAAGTTTCCTGAATTATATTACTTATCTTGAGACGTCGATATTCACCAACAACATCAATAAAAGGTATCTTCATTTTATTCTTTTAGCCGGATTACCTACTACTACAACTCCAGGGGAAACGTTTTTCGTTACCACACTTCCTGCACCTATCATTGCACCCTCGCCAATTGTAACTCCACAAAGAATTGTCGAGTTGGCTCCAATTGAAGCCCCCCGGCAAACCCGAGTTGGAGAAACTTTCCACTCTTTACTTGACTTTAGTGAACCGTCAACATTTCCTGCTCTTGGGTATTTATCATTTATAAAACAAACATGAGGACCAATAAATACACCATCCTCTAAAGTTACCCCTTCCGGAATAAACGAAAATGCTTGTACTTTAACCCCATTACCAATTTTGACACCTTTGCCAATTTCTACAAACGAACCAATAACACAATTGGGCCCAATTTCACAGTCATATAAATTAATTAACTGCTTATGGTAAATCTTGACATTTTTTCCAAACTTAACCCTTTTTTCTGCCATTGTTTTTTCTATTGTAATACGATGTACAGTTTTCTAAAATTTCAACAATTTCTGCTCCCAAATTTCCGCTAGATCTTTCCACTTTACGTCTCTGCATTGAATCAATAAAGTGTTGAGCCATCAAACTTAGGGGTTCTTTCTGATCAATATTGGGTATCCAAATATCCCCCGCCCTGTAATTTATTCTAATCTGGTGCTGTTCATCAGCAGACTTTTCTATAGTAACACCTTTATCATAAACCTTTATTTTTTCAGATGATTCGATATCATCATAAACAATCATTTTTTTACTACCCACAATTATCATTCTCCTCATTTTTAAGGGGGATAACCAAGAAACATGAACATGAACTAGGATGTCCTGAGGATATTTTGCAGAAATATAGATCACATCTGGATGCTTAGTAAAATGTGATTTACCAGTTACACTAATTATTTTGGGTTTATTTTTTAAAAAGTATTGCAGCATGGAAAACTCATGTGTAGCTAAATCAAATATCACATTACTGTCCTTTTGAAATAGTCCAAGATTAGTTCTTGCTGTATCAATATATAACACATCTCCAATCTCTCCCTTATCTATTAATTCCTTTAATTTTACAACTGCTGGACTAAACAGTACTACATGATCAACCATAATAATCCTTTTATTTTTTTCAGCCAAGGCAACCAATTCCTTAGCCTCTTTAGAATTATTTGTCATTGGTTTTTCAATTAAAACATCTTTACCTGCCAAAATAGCTTTCTTAGCTAACCCAAAATGGGTACTGGTCGGGGTTGCCAAAACCACTCCGTCAATTGAAGAGTCAGAAAGAATATCTTCAAAATCAGTAGTTGTCAAAATATGTGGAAATTGTTTTCTAACATCTGATAATCTTTTAAGATCTAAGTCGCAACAATAGCGGACACTGCAACCTGAGGTACTCATAAAAATACGAAGAGTATTTGGCCCCCAATAACCCAAACCTACAATTGCTAAATCATAAGTCATGGCCAAAGTTTATCAACGCTCTTAATACAAGTCAACATATTTCGTAGAATACCACTGCCAAGTTTCAGCTAAACCTTTCTCAAGTGTTAGAAAACTAATATCACCCAGACTTTTCTTCAAAAGACTTATGTCTGCTCTATGTCTTAAAACATCTCCAGAGCGAATTGGTTTATGTTTGATAACACCTTTATAACTAGAGATCTTACAGATAGTTTTAATTATTTCACTAATTCTAATCTCTTTACCTGTGCCGATATTAAAAACACGACCATACAATTGTTCTTTTTTGGCTAAAGAGAGTGTTAGGGACACAGTATCACCAACGTAAATAAAATCCCTTGTTTGTTTTCCGTTTCCCCGAATGATAGGTGAACATCCATCAAATATTCTTTTCATAGTTATTGGAACAACTCCCGCATATAAACCTTCATTTTGCCTAGGACCATAATTGTTAAACGGACGAACAATTAAAACTTGAACACCAAAACTTTCTTGATATGAATTAATTAAAATATCCGCGGCAGCTTTTCCAGCTGCATAGGTAGTCCGCGGTTTAAGAGGATGTTCTTCACTCATAGAAACAGAGCTGGCAGTACCATACGCTTCTGAAGAGGAAAAATGTATTAAATTTTTAATTTCATTAGTTCTCAAAGATTCCAATAAATGTCCAATAATCAAAATATTAACATTAAATGCATCAAGAGGGTTATCAAAAGAATACTCTAGTGCCTTAGTTGCCAAATTAAAAACCATACTAATACATTCTTTCCTGATTAGTTTTCGTAGTCTACTGCCATCCGTGGCATCAAACTGATGGAAAAAAATGTTTGAATATTTAGATTTGGCCTCTGTCAAATTTTCCTTTTTTCCCAAAAACAAATTGTCGACAATGTGTATTGACTTTGGCTTTTCAAAAACTAGCTGATCCACAAGGTGGCTACCAATAAAACCAGCTCCTCCAACTACTAAAATTCTCTGATCTTGCAGTTTAATCATCTATAAAAACTTATCCTTTTTATTGCAATCATTTTTATTCATTTCATCAATAATATCGACAATAAGCTCAGTTTACAACATATGACAAACATTTATTTTTAGATAGTTAAATGCTATGCTATTAAAAGTTCAGCTTTATGAATCTTCTAAAGAAACTTATAAAAAAGAATTTAATTTGGTTATTGGTTATTGTCCCCATTATTCTCAGTATTATCGGTACGAAATATGAATTAGCAGGTTTTAACATAAAAAATCATTTTCTCTGGGGACCTCTTCTTTCCCTTTTCGACAATATTCGTTATGGTCACTACATTGTCAGAAAATTTTTCCTCGTAATAATTGCTTTTTCAGTATTTATTTATTGGCTAAAAAAACAAAACAATGTCTTTTCTTTTTTTCAAAGCAATTTTAAGTATCTAGCGATTATTGGATTAACTTTAATTTTAAGTAGAGTTTTAACTTTTAATTTCTGGTTTTATAATGATGATACCCGTTTTTTTAGTTGGCAGATTTATGCTCCCACATTACCGAACTATAATCCCCAGGCACATTGGGGTCCTTATCAATCTTATCCAATTGCCTTTTTTTTGTTATTGATTAGTTGGTTCAAAACAAATTATGCTTTGTATAATATTTTGGGAATATTTTTTTATTTTTTGGCAGGAACAGCCATTTTTGCTTTAGGCAATGTAATTCAAAAAAATAAATTTGTCTCCTTAATGGCAGCCATATTCTTTCTCACCACCCCAACCAATTTTCAAGGAAGACTTTTGGTTGGAGAAATAGTAGGTGCTCCTTTTACCGTTTTACTAATTTTACTTTCATTTTATTTACTGTTAAGGAAATTTGTTCCTGGTGCTTTAATTTTTGCCGCGGCTGCGTTGGAGTTTGGAGTAGCAAAAACTTATATTATGGCTTTGCCTTTAACCTTGTTTTCTATTTTTTTTGTTTTTAACCGTTCTATTAAGAATAATGTAAAAATTTCTAAAAAAAGCTTGTATTTTCTAATTATTTCCGTAATAGCTATTTCCCTAGTTTACCTTAATACATTTCTCGGGGTTGTACCTAAATCACGATTATTTGATGTGGGAATCTTTGGCAAATTAATTATTTTTGGTGATGTTTTATTGGCAGTAACTACTCCTCTTATTCTCACACAACCTTTAGTAAAGTTACTTAATTTTCTACTTCACAACTGGATATATTTGACTACCGTCTTAGGATTTATTGTAGCTCTTGTTTTTTCTTTAATTGGATTAATAGCTTTCTTAAAAAAGAAGTTTTTGGCTACAAAATTAATTTTCATTGGTCTTTCAATAATTCTTCCTACGGCTTTAATAAGTTCCCTAATGGGAGTTAGAATTGATCATAATATTCAAAAACTGGTTGAATATGTTATCAATACCCCTATTCCAACTGGTGCCACAGGCTATGGAATTTTACCCGCCTTAGGTTTATCAATTATTTTAATCAGTATAGGAACATTGTTTAATAATAAAACCTTTAAGGTGCTGGCTATTTCTTTAATTCTAATTAATATCGTCAGTTCTTATATTTATGATTTTCGTTGGGCAAGGTCTCCTTACGGTTATCCCCAAAGAAGATTTAATGTTCAATTACAAAAAAGTCTATCGCGTGACGGAACAAAAAAATATATCTTTGTGCCGGCGTCACAACAACCGTTGTTTCAAGGCATTAACACCTTTGCCGACGTTTTTCAAGGAGACCAGGTCTATTATCGGGAAAACGATCCCGACACTTTTGTGGCAACTTTAAAGAAAGAAAATCCTCCAGCTGATTATATTTACTTTTTTGTGACCAGTGGGCATCCAAAATATGATGTTTATGATTATTCAGACAAAATAAGAGACATTCCATTTGACAAGTTATCTCTAGAATTAAAATCTCTTATAGAAGAATTAATTCCAAAAAAGACAGTATTCTTTGTTTTTTAATTAAAAATTTTCTTTGTGAAAGTTAGTCTAAAAAGTAGGAGTTAGTTGGACAACAATCGTTCCATGTAAATATCAACTGAATTGATATCATCCATAACAAATCTATATTCAGAACTATTATAGTCAAATAATTTCTTAATGCTCTCTAGGGTTTCTTCTTGTAACTTAATTTTCTCAACAAATTCTTTGGTAGAAAAATCATCCTTTTCCAACAAAAGCGAAACCGTCAACCTGCCAATTGTTGCTGCATAACGCTGAGAAACTTTTTCAATTTGGGAGATATCTTTATTTTCAATAACATAAATTAATTCCCTAAATCTAATGTCGACCAATTTCAAGCTATAATTTATCTTTTGCTTCCCTGTTAAGCAAAAAGCCATAATAATTTTCTCTTTAACCCTTTTTAAACCATAGTGGAGTTTTTGCTGAGGATTTATTTTTTCAAACTGAATATCACTCCCCTGCGCACCAACTAATGTAAGCCCAAAGGAAAAGAAAAATATGGCAATAAGAATATATATTTTTATTTTCATTTTGTTAAAACAAAAACAACATGACTAAACGGTTTTCCTCTACTTTTAGTATACCTTTTGGTTTTTAGATTTAAACCGTTAAATAAACTTAACCAATCATCTTCAGTTCGAAAGAAAATATTTTTTTCATAGATTTTTCTTTCAAAAAACCAGGCCACAATAAAATGATCAGTAAACCAACTTAATAAGAATTTCAATAAAGGTTTTTTGGAAACTTCAACAATTACCAGTCTTCCACCTTTTTTAATCTTCTTAACCACACACTTAATAAGCTTTTCCTGAGCCTTTTGAGATGACAAATGGTGTAAAAGGTGAAACATTAAAATAGCATTACACTCAGGAATTTTTACCTTTGTAACATCTCCCACTCTAAACTGAACATTTTTAAGACCCTTATCTGCGTTTGAGATTCTTTTTCTATCTATATCCACACCAACTATTTTTCTTCTTGAAGAAGACATTGCCAAATAATTTGAAAAAATTCCTTCTCCGCACCCCAGATCAACTATCATGCCTTTTTTAGAAACCATTTTCTCTACTTCTACATAGGGGGCATCCCAAAATCTAATTTTGGCAAAAATATCCACTATAAAATTCTTTTTATAAAGAGAGATTGTTCTCTTAACAAAATTCCCCATAAATGATAGTATAACAAGAAATATGAAAAAATATTTTCCTTCTATTTCTATTGCAATGCCTGCATATAACGAACAGGAGAATCTTGAATGGGTAATCAAAAATACTCTTAAAAATTTACCTTTGTATTTTAAAGATTCCGAAATCATCATCGTTGATGATGGTTCCACCGACAAAACAGGAGAAATTGCAGACAAACTGGCCAAAAAGTCAAAAAACTTGAGTGTAATTCATCAAAAAAACGGTGGATACAGTAAAGCCATGCTGACAGGAATTAAAGCGGCTAAAAAAGAGTTTGTTGCCTATATGCCTGCTGACGGTCAATTTTTAATACCTGACATGCGTCACTGCTTTGAAATTATGGAAGAAAATGATCTTGTACTGGGTTATCGCGGAGGCAGGCCCGATTACACTACCAGAAGAGTCATATTTTCATATGTCTATCTCACGCTTCTTCTTATTCTTTTTGACATTAAATATATGGATGTTGGCTGGGTTAACATCTGGAAAACAAAAGAAGTAAAAAAACTAAAATTAAAAGCAGCCGGCGGAATCTTTATTTTAACGGAGATTTTGGTAAGGTTTAAAAGAAAAGGATTAAAAGTTGCAGAGGCTCCTTCATATTATCGACCAAGAAAAACTGGTGAAGCAAAAAATGCAAAATTCAAAGTTGCTTTCATAACCTTTCTTAATGCTCTTAAATTATGGTTTGAAATCAAACTTTAATTAAATCAAAAAATTTACTCCGATTAATCTTAGACTTATAATACTATTTCTATGGTTGAAAGAGAAACAAAGCAAAAAATTGGTCCCTATCCAGAATTATTTAAAAGACTTATACGAGAAAAGCCAAACATTAGCCAAGATTGTCAATATGGCTATGTTATGTCTGAAACAAAAGATAACCAAACAAGACCACTTTTGGCAGCATCTAATCTCTTAAGAAGAGAGTTTATTGAAAAAATTGCCATACCTGATCCTTCACCACCTTACACCTACGGATACCCTGGGCCAGAGTATTGCAAACAAATATTAAAAGAAAATGGCTTAGATTACAAACAAATTGTGGAAATTAAACCAAAAAATCATAATCCCCATATGAATACACAAACGGAACTACAAACTCTTTCAAGATACATCAAAGAAAAACAATATACCAAAAATATATTAATAATTGCTCCTTGGTTTCATGTTCTCCGTTCATATATAACCGCTCTTTCAGAATTAAAAAAAATAAAAATGGATATTAAAATTTTTGTTTTAAGTGTTCCATATAAAGCATCCGAGGCTATAACTCATTCACAAGGTATACAGAGGAGTAACAGGAGAGCAATATGCTGGAAGGAACTCAAAAAGTGTCAAGAATATGACAACCTTATTTCAGGAGAAGAGGCATTAAACATCTTCCAAAAACACAGATATAATAATTGACAATTACCATAATTTAAGGCATAGTAACTAAAGTTAAAATGGCTATTAAAGTAAAACATCTTAAGCCAGAATTTAAGGATTATCGGGGATTTATAACTAGAATTATCAACGAACCAAAAATTGGTATTCAGGCTATCCTTTTAATTACTCAAAAGAAAGGTACCATAAGAGCAAATCACTATCACAAAAAAGATTCACATTGGGTATATTGTTTAAGTGGTAAATTTAGATATTATGAAAAAAATCCAAAAAAGAAACAATCTAAAATCCAATCTGTAATAATTAAACCTGGAGATATTGTTTATTCCAAACCTGGAATTGCTCATGCAATGAAAGCACTTGAAGACACTATTTTTCTTGCCATTACCACAGAAAAAAGACAACAAAAAAGTTACGAAGAGGATTTGGTGAGAATTGAGATCGTTAAATAAAAATGATAAAGGATGTCTACAAAATAACATCTTGCCAATTCTGTAAAAGCAGAAAACTAAAAAAAGTTTTAGATTTCGGCTCAACTCCTCCTGCAAATTCTTTTCTTGACAAAAAAGATCTAAACAAAAAAGAAGAAAAATATCCACTTCAGGTATTTTTTTGCAAAAAATGTCATTTGCTTCAGCTAGGCCATGTTGTTAATCCCAAAATTCTTTTTACAAATTATCTATATACATCTTCAACATCCCCAGTGTTCATTCAACATTTTGAAAAATATGCCACAGCAACTTTTGAGAGATTCCATTTAAACAAAAATTCTAAAGTAACTGACATAGGTAGTAATGACGGAATACTCTTAAAGCCTTTTAAGAAACTTGGTGTTAATATTCTAGGAGTAGATCCCGCTGTAAACCTCGCTGAAAAGGCCACCATGGAAGGAATTCCAACAATAGCGAAATTTTTTAGCCCAAAACTAGCAGAAGAAATCGTAGAAAAATATGGAAACTCTGACGTTGTAACAGCTAATAACGTATTTGCACACATAAGGGATTTGGATGAAATCGTAGATGGAGTAAAAATACTTCTTAACGAGAATGGTGTTTTTATCTTTGAGGTAGCATACCTGGGTGATTTTCTTGAAAAGAATTATTTTGACACTGTATATCACGAACATTTATATTACCATTCGCTATCTCCACTTAAAAAATTTTTTGAAAAAAAACAGATGAATATATTTGATGTCGAAAAGGTACCTACACATGGAGGTTCTATTAGAGTCTATGTTAAAAACTCAAAAGCTAAACATCAAATTAAGACTTCAGTAGAAAAAATGATTAAAAAGGAAACCGAGGCGGGATTGAATAAAGAACAAACTTATCTTAATTTTGCTAAAAAGATAGAAAAAAACAAAGTTCTTCTTCTTAAACTACTCAAGGATTTTAAATCCCAGGGAAAAAGAATTGTTGGATATGGAGCACCTGCAAAGGGAAATACTCTTCTAAACTATTTTAATATTAATAGGGACTATCTCGACTACATCGTCGACGACTCACCGCTAAAACAAGGTCTTTTTACACCCGGTACCCACATACCTGTAGTTTCCTCTAAAAAAATATCTAAAAAACCGGTACCTGATTACATATTAATCCTTGCTTGGAATTTTGCAGAACCCATAATTGAAAAAATGTCTGACTATGAAAAACAAGGAGGAAATTTTATTATTCCAGTTCCTGAACCACACGAAGCCACCAGTAAAAAACAAAGAACCAACAAAGAAGTTGTAGAAGAAGATATTAATAACATTATCTCGGAACTGGGTAAAGAAATACACAAATTAGAGGGAAAAACCCTTCTTATATCAGGAGGTTCAGGTTTTCTAGGAAGTTATATAAATAAAACTATTGATGTCTTAAATCAAAAATATTTCAAGAAAAAATGTCAAGTTATCTCTATTGATAATTACATAACTGGTAGTGAAAGAAAAAATTTTCTAGGCGAAATTAAAAGCAAAAGCTTTGAGTTTCTGCAACATGACGTCAGACTACCTTTAAACATCAGAAAAGATGTCCATTATATTATTCACGCAGCTGGTTTAGCTTCTCCTTTCTATTATCAAAAGTATCCACTGGAAACAATCGAAAGCGCTGTTATTGGAGCAAAAAATCTTTTGGAATTTGCAAGATTAAAAAAAATTAAAAGTTTCCTACTCTTCAGTTCAAGTGAAATTTATGGAAACCCCGATCCCGATAACATTCCAACTCCTGAAACATATGCTGGAAATGTATCATCAGTCGGCCCCAGAGCATGCTACGATGAAAGTAAAAGGCTCGCTGAAACATTAAGTTTAATATACTACCAACTATATTCAGCACCTGTAAAAATTGTCCGTCCTTTCAATATATACGGTCCAGGAATGAGACCAAATGATTACAGAGTAATACCAACATTTATCTCAAATGCTCTTAACAATAAACCGTTGCCGGTGCACGATAAAGGATTACAAACACGAACTTTTTGCTATGTTTCAGATGCAATTGTCGGTTTTTTAAAAATTCTTTTATCTGAAAAGAATGGAGAGATATATAACATAGGAAATGACAAACCAGAAATATCAATATATCAACTAGCTCTTGTTATTAAGAAAATTTTGGCCGAAAAGGTGGTTATAAAAAGAATAGCTTACCCATTATCATACCCAGCTGGTGAACCCCAAAGAAGGTGCCCCAATTTAGACAAATCAAATCGTATTTTAGGTTTCCAACCCAAAGTAACCCTAGAAAAAGGTCTCCAAAGATCTATCCAATGGTTTAAATCAGAACACCAGCTATAATTATTACCAGTGAAAAGAAAAATAAACCTAGCTCTAATAGGGAATGGTGAGTGGGGTCAAAACTATATAAATACAATTAAAGATCTGAAGGGCATTACACTCCCTGAAAAATATATAAAAACAACCAACTATAAAAAACTTTTTAAGGAAACAGGAATTGACGGTGTTATAATTGCATCACCAACACATACTCATTTTAAAATTGCTAGAAATCTTATTAAAAGAGGTTTCAACATTCTTATCGAAAAACCACTAACCAAAAATTATAAGGAGGCCTGTTCTCTTTTATCACTAAGTAAAAATTATAAAAATAAAATAATTATGGTAGGGCATATTCAGATTTACGACCCTGCTTATCAAAGAATGAAAGAATACATTAAAAAAGTGGGATTGGTTAAGAAGATCTCTTTTGAGGGATTACAGAGTACACCAAGAAATGATATTGGACCACTTGAAGACTGGGGGCCACACCCGATATATCTTTTTTTAGATCTGATAAAACATAAACCTCAAAAAGTATCTGTGTCTAAAGGTCCTTACGATAACATAAATATTGAATTTATTTTTCCTAAAAATATCAAAGCAAGTGCAAAAATAGGATTTTTTTCACCAAAAAAGAAAAGGATACTAACAATAAAAGGATCTGAAGGATTGTTAAAACTTGACTGGACCAAAAAGAGAAAAACACTCACTTTTAAGGGTAAATCTAACAAGGAAATAAAAATAAAATTCTCTGATAAATATTCGCCTTTGGCTATGCAAATTTTAGAATTTACAAACTGTCTGAAAAAGAAGCATAATCCAAAAAGCGGAATAAAGGAAGGATTTTTGGTAATGGAGATAATCGAAGAAATCAAAAAGAAAATGACTAAATCTTAGTAGCAATAAGAAATATCGTATGGATACCATTACTCTTAGTAAGCTGCTTATCATTCATGTCAACCAGAAACTTGTTTTCCACTAACGGTTTATAAAACCTATTTCATAAAAAAATACCATAAAAAGGAATTTTTAGACCTCCTAATTATTTTTTTTGACCAGATTTATAAAAAACCAAGTCATTTTTTGGAAGACTAGGAATGTTTTCTTTCTTCATTGGATCTCTTTCATAATATCTAAATTTATTCTTTAAGCTTCTCAATTTCCGAACCAAGAGAGAAAATCACTTCTGTTAAAGATTGTTTTTGGTCATCGTTAACTTTTGAAGCAATGTCTTTCAAAAGCAAAATTTGGTTATTAAAAGACATAATTATCCTTTCTCTAGTTGGTCCAACCATTTTTCCTCCAACCTTGGCTTTTTCTAAATAACTCAAGGTTTTGGAATGGTAGAACTTTGCTACATCTAAAGTTTTTGCCGCGTTGACAAAATCTTTATTTACAAGAGATAACTTTTCAAACTCAACTACTCGTTTTTCTGAAATAAATAAATTATACTCAGACTTTTTAATATCACGAAATATTAAAACACCCTTAATTTTTTCCTTGAAAATTTTTAAAGGGTAAAGAGGCTCACCAGATACTCTTCCAGCAACAATTGGCCAAAAAAGCTCAAAAGAACTAATGTTGGAAACTGAGCTAAACGTTGGAGCTGTATCTTGAGCTAAGGTTGACTTACTAAAAATTAAACCCAAAAAACAAAAAACCAATAAGAGCATTGAAACACAAAATCTTCTAATCATTCTTTAATGATAAATAAATTAACGAACCAATGTCAAGCTTTAAATACACGGCAAAGAATTTTTTACACCCCCAATAACATCATTTACATCATTATCGATTTAATTTGATGCAAACGATAAAGGAACGAGTTCATGAGAAAACAAACATCAGTAGGTTTGTCTATGGATGGCTTCTTCTGAAAACAACTGCACTCGCTTCAAAAGAACTAAAATTTATTTAGAGAAAACGAGCAGTTCTCTACCTTTCTTTACTCTTAAGGTCTTTTTCAACCCGCCTAAAATCCGAAAAAAAAGATAACCAATTGATAGGGAACAATAATTTGCCAAAAACAACGCTGTCTCCAACCAGTCTATTTTTTTGTACCGTCCTTCTTTTTTGCCATGTATTTTTAATATTTTTCAAATTCCAAAAGATTGCCTTCCAAATAATTAAAGACGTTCTTGCCTGTCCTCTAATTAAAAACGCAAAGGATATTCCTATAGAAACAAATATATGAAAGGTCAACACTTTAATCAAATTAAAAAAGGACAAGTTCTTGATAAGAGAGCACATTCTGTTTTTGTAATAATGAAAGTTCAAATTCCCGACATCCAACCTCTTGATAGTAAAACCCACCTTATGCATAATTTTTGTTTTGGGATAAAAAAGAACTCTGTAGCCGACTAACCATACTCTCCAACAAAAATCACTTTCTTCAAAATATGAAAAAAAATCTTTATCAAATAGTCCCCCTGTCATCTCAATTACCTTTTTCCTGATCAACATACAGGCACCCTTTATTGAAAAAACTTCCCTCTCCTTTTGAAATTCTTTTGAATCTTTCTTGCCAAACCCCCAATGATGAAGAAAGCCGATTCTGGTAAAAAAACTTCCTGCATTATCAAGATATTTGGGATTATCCATCATTTTTATCTTTGGCTGAATTACACCCAAATCCCTCTCTTCCTGCATCTTTTCAACCAAAACATTCAAAAAATCAGAATCCACCAAAGTATCATTATTTAAAAGCAATATATATTCACCTTTGGAAATCTCAAATCCCTGATTATTGGCACCCACAAAACCCCTATTCTCCTTATTTTTGATCAACCTGGTCCTTTCGATTCCAAATTTCGGGTCCAGTGATAACTCGGTTGTCCCATCGATAGAACCGTTATCGACAACAATTAATTCCCAGTTTTTATATTTGATCTTTGAAAGTGAGTACAGACAATTCTCCCATACCTTACCACCATTCCAATTGGCTATAATTACTGAGACCAGAGGTTGTTCTTTCTTCATGATTTGAACATTCTAATAAGAGTTTTTACAAATTGTAACACTCCCACTGCTTTTATAAAACCCAGAGCAGCGGCAAAAGTTTCCAAAAATCTTACACAAATAAATAAAATTGCCATGAAGGGATTCTTGATAAATTTTTTCCAGTGTCTCAGGTACGCCTTACGGAAAATCAGCACTCCTTGGACTCTCACTAAATCGGGGTGTTTCTCGACATAACCAGCACTTTTATTGGCATAATAGAATTTTTTCCTTAACTGCCTTTTGAGACTTAAATCATCTTCATGATGATAAAGATACTCTTTCGACCAACCTATCGGATATTTTCTACTGATCCTTCTGGGCAAATCATAATCTTCAGTACCAGTTAAGCTTTCATCATAACCATCAAACTCTTCAAATACCTTCTTTTCAAAGAAGCGTGCCACCTCTATCGTCTCGTCTCCCATATACATCTCTCTCTCAAACTTTCTTATTTTTGCTAGCAAACTCTTTCCCTTTGTTGCCTCAGGAATAATTAAAAGCTTCCTTTTCGTTTCCGACGTTGTTTCAACACAGTCTTCGACAACCTTCTTACCCAAACTCATATCGGCATCTACTATCAAAACGTATTCACCATTGGCTTTCTTAACACCGAAGTTTCTTTGCGCAGATCTTTCTGGTCCTTTTTCAAAAATCTTACATTTAAAACTTTTTGCAATCTTTCTGGTGGAATCGGTAGTTCCAGGATGATCTACCAATATGGTCTCTATTTTTGAATAGCTTTGCTTTTTAACACTCCTTAATAACCTCGAAATATTCTTTTCTTCATTTTTAGTCGTAACAATTATGGAAACAAGAGGATTTTTCATGGCTTTAATTGTATAATATAAAAGGATTTTACCATGAACGAAGTATATTTATCATTTATATTACCGGCAAAAAACGAAGAAGACTCAGTTCCAATTCTCTACAAAGAAATCTCCGATGTTTGCAAAAAAATTGGTAAAAAATACGAAATTATTTTTGTAGATGACGGTTCCTCTGATAGAACTTTTGAGGCAATCAAAAAATTAAGCAAAAGCGATAAAAAAGTAAAAGCAATAAAATTAAGAGGATGGTTTGGGAAATCTATTGCCTTACAGGCCGGATTTGAGAGGGCAAAAGGAGAAATAATTGTAACAATGGATGTAGATCTTCAGGATGATCCCGCAGAACTCCCAAATCTACTTAGCAAACTAAACAGCGGATATGATTTAATTTCCGGATGGAAAAAGAAAAGGTATGATCCTATATCAAAAAAAATTCCTTCCAAAATCGGAAACTTAGTTACGAGAGCTTTAACCGGAATAAAAATCCACGACCTAAATTGTGGGTATAAAGTATATAGGAGAGAAGTTGTTGAACAAATCAATCTTTATGGTGAACTTTATAAATACATTCCTGTTTTAGCCCAAAAACAAAACTTTAAAGTTGGAGAGGTTATAGTAAAACACAGGCCAAGGAAATTCGGCAAAAGTAAATTTGGGTGGGAAAGAAACATCAAAGGTTTTATCGATATGCTTACAATTGTTTTCCTTACAGGTTATCTCAAACGCCCAGCCCATTTCTTTGGTACTTTTGGTTTTGTCTTTTTTTCCATTGGTTTTTATATAGGACTTTATATTACCTATTTAAGGGTATTAACAGGGACAATTCAAAACAGGCATCCCTTGCTCTTTTTGGGGATGCTCCTAATGATCGTTGGAATCCAATTGGTCACAACAGGACTTTTGGCTGAATTATTTATTAAACTAAATCAAAACAATCAAACTGAACAATATATAAAAGAGGAAATAAAATAAATAATTACTTCGATACAGCTTTCAAAACTTTTTTAACCGCAGTTATCACATCTTCCACATCTTTTTTAGTTAAATTTGCACCCAAAGGAAGTGATAGTATTCTTTCTCCAACATATTCTGCATTTGGGAATTGACCTTTTTTATAAACGTATTCTTTTTTATAGAAAGGCTGTGTGTGGATGGGGGCAAAATGTACACCTGAACCAATATTTTCCTTAATTAACATATCTACGAATTCGTTCCTTGCAACTTTCATATCCCCAAGCTTAAGCAGTATTGCATATAAATGCATACCATGCCTGGTATTTTTCTCAACAGGAGCAGGAAGGGTTAATAAAGGTTCATCAAGAAAAGCCTTTGTATACATATCCCAAATTCTTCTCCTGACTTTT
This sequence comes from bacterium, assembly GCA_043821785.1. Lineage (GTDB taxonomy): Bacteria > Patescibacteriota > Microgenomatia > UBA1406 > GWC2-37-13 > JBBEDP01. The sequence goes on from JBDRCK010000021.1 coordinate 20,957, forward strand.
AAGTTTTTCTCTACTCTTGCCAACTGATGTATTCCTATCGAAGATGCAATATCAGTCAAATTGTACTTAAAACCAGGAACCAAGGCTTCATATAAATTAAAATGCTTTACCGAATATCTCTTCCAAGCGTCTCTTGATAAACCATGTAATCTCCAAATAGGCAATTCTTTAAAAAACTTTTTATTATTGGTAGTAATCATTCCACCCTCACCTGTTGCGACATTTTTAGTTACATAAAAAGAAAAGACAACCAAATCTCCAATTGAACCAACTTTTTTACCTTTATACTCAGCCTCGACTGCATGAGCTGCATCTGAAACAACATTCAAATTGTTATCTTTAGCAATTTTTAGAATTGAATCCATGTTGCAAGGCCTTCCATGTAAATGTACAGGTAAGATTGCTTTTGTCCTTTTTGTAATTTTCTTTTCAATTTCCTTAGGATCAATATTCCATGTCTCTCTATCAATATCAGCAAAAACAGGCTTTGCCCCACAGTGGACAATAACATTAGCTGTAGAGACAAAAGTTAAAGGAGTTGTGATAACCTCATCGCCAGGTCCAACTCCAAGAACCTTGAGCGATAAATGAAGCCCTGCAGTTGCTGAGTTTACTGATATCGCATATTTTACCCCTTCATACTTCTTGAAGTTATTCTCAAAAAGTTCAGTTTTCGGACCAGTACCCCACCATCCAGAACGGAGAGTTCTCTCGACCTCTTTAATCTCCTCCTCACCGATATAGGGCTTACCAAAAACTAAAAATGTATCTCTTACTGGTTTATTATTTTTGTCCACTGCATTATTTTACTACACTTTTTTTAAATCACTACTAAGTAGTTTACTAGGGAACAAATTTTTTAAAAACGGAAATATATTTCTTGGCAGTATTTTCGATTGAAAAATTCTCAACACCCTTTTTCCTAATTTCCTCTCTTGTCATTAATTCCTCCGGCTTACCAAAAATCTTACAAACCATCATAGCAATATCTTCAGAGTTCTTCTCTCGCACGAGATAACTCACTCCTTTTTCTGCGATATTACCTTCCAACGCATATTTGGTTCCAATAATAGGACATCCACAAATCATGGCATTCATCATTGCAACGGGAGAAGAATCAATATTACCTTGACTGTCTCTTATTGAGGGCATAATAAAAAGATCAGCAAGGTTAATATAGTCAACCAATTTATTATAGGCAACTGTACCTACAAAGTTCACACATTTTTCAATTTTAAGCTTTTTTGTTTTCTCAATTAACCCATTCTTTAGACCCCCATCACCAATCAAAATCATCTTTGTGTCGGGAAACTTTTCTTTGATTTTCGGAAATGCATCAATTGCATAGATGAAACCTTTTTTGGAAACCATTCTTCCCATAAGCAGGATAATCTTTTCATTATTGTTTATTCCAATCTTTTTCATTAACTTATAATTTTTATTTCCAATAGCAAACTGTTTTTTATTTACTCCGTAACGGATTATCTCTGAATTTTTGGGGAAAAAACCTAAATCATGTAATTGCTCGAGGTAGTATCGACTATCGGAAATTATAAAATCAGCTTTTTTAGATGCAAAACCAACCATCTTCCTAAAAAGTAAATTTTTAGTACCTAAGTAAACATCAGACCCTGGTATGGTAATTGTTAAAGCTGTTTTTGTAACTAAAGAGACTAGAGCAGCAATAAAACCATTGGGAATTATCCAATGGGCAGAAACAATATCAATTTTCTCTTTTTTAACAAGTTTCAATAACGCAAAAAAAGCAAAAAAATACATGAAAATCGAGAGGAAATAGGTTAATAAACTTAACTTTTTTGAATTATTTAGAGTTCTAGAATAGCCCAGTAAATGCAAGAATTTTGGAAAAATATATCTATAGGTAAAAAGCTTATATTTTCTTTTTATTCCAATGTCAATTTTTTTATCAAAAGGAGTTAAAACGAAAACTTTATGTTTCGATTCGGCTAAACTGTTTGCAAGCTCTTCCATAAAAGGTGCAGAAGGATCATTTTTAAAACGTGGAAAAGTGTGGGTAAAAATACAGACCTTCATTCTTTTTTTTCTAAAACCCAAATATAGTTTGGTATAAACCCATACAATATTTTTGAAATCAAATATATTATTTTATTAGTATCTAAAAAAGTAGGAATTGAGTCTGTAGACTTGAAATGTTCAGGATTTTTTATTACCGATAATGTATAGTCCTTTACTATAAATTTGCTAACCATTTTTTTTAAATCCGAAAGAGAAAATAATTTAATATCATAATAGTCTTTATTCTTAAACTTTTTAACATAAAAATCGGCAATTTTTCTGGGTAACCAGGCTATAAAAGGTAAATTATAATGCCCATCAAATATTCCATATTTATTACGGGCACCCATAAAACAAACTCCTCCTTTTTTTAAAACCCTATCGATTTCTTCAACTATTTTTTGTGGCTCTTCTGCATGTTCATATATCTGGTTAAAAACCGCCACGTCAAAACTTTTATTCGGAAAGGGTAGTTTATTTTCTTCTGATTTCAGAAACTTAACATTCCTTAAAGTGTTAAGCTCTTTTGCCTTTTTTATTGCATAGTTATCAACATCTACACCATATACATTTTTGAAAAACTTTCCCAAATATTGAGAGATAAAACCCATTGAACACCCAACATCCAAACAGGTCAGTCCCGAAAGACTACCTAAATGTTTACTTAAAACCATAAAAATCTTTTTTGCCTTCTTTATTCTCGACCTCTTATTATAAGTGAGATCCTTTTTGAACAGTTCTGTATGTTTTTGGGGCATATTACTTTAGAGAAAATACATCGATATCATAATAATCTAGAACACAAAAGTTGTTATTGTCAAAGACAAATCTAACCGTATCAGTTTCGTCTCCTAAAAAATAGTAAGAAAAACCATCTTTTCTATAACTATTATTCATCTGCAAGGAGGGTATGGGGTCACCTTGTTTTATCCATGAATCATTTACAAAAACTTCTACTGAACCTTTAATCTCGCTGCAAACAGTTTTATTCCTATAGCTAATATCAATTCTTATAATTTTTTCTCTTTTAGAAAGAAAAACTTCAATAACATTTTCTTCACTAATTATATTAACCTCATTTTTTTGTACTTTTACCACATCTCCTTTAAATTCTTGCCGTGAATTACCTTTATCATTCTTCCATACTTTGGCAATGGCAACATCATCAACTTTAACTTCATAAACAGGTATTAGAAAATTCTCTACATATCCCCAAACATAGGGGTACACATTTACGGGATCATCGTGAGTAAGTTCAATTAAGTATTCTCCTTTTCTCTCAATTCCACTCCAAAAGGAATTAGAAAAGTTGATGTCTTCTCTTAGAGTGATTTTGGGTATATTTGTGGAAATACCCTGAACTAAAGCAAGTTTGGCATTTTCTTCAACATTACTATTAATCCACTGAACTGCCTGTAAATAGGCATTTCCGAAACTATTACCCCAATAAGGTACATTATTAGCTTTGGCC
>JBDRCK010000022.1:0-3702 GCA_043821785.1 bacterium
AGGTTTCTATAAGTACTGAGTTTATTTATAATACTCCAGCAGTTGAGAAATTGAGAAAAATTTTCGAAAAGAAATGGTACCACTTATTTTAATAATTTATGCCCTCACTTAATTGGACTGGTAAAGAGAAAATTGTAAATCACGATAAGAATATGCCATTTTGATTACTCCGGAAGGGCAAAAATTTACCCCGTCATTGCGAGGAGTTAGACGACGAAGCAATCTCAAAAACCCCCCACCTAAATTGATTTAAAAATGGTAGAATTGGAGTATGAAAATAAACAATCCTGAAATATCCCAAGAAAAACTTCTTGCTGAAATTGAGCGGTTAAAAGTGTAATGATTGCACATATAAATATAAAGATATGGATATTAAAGGTCTAAAAGCAAAATGGAATAAAGAAAGAGATTATTATAGAAAACAAGAGCTTGGTACGGGTGTACATAGCTTTGTCCGAGCTTGCTTTGAAAGCAAAGAACTCTTTGATTTAAAAGAGGGTTCTCTTTCTAGCAAATTGGAATTAAGGAAAAGAGAATACATTCACGAAAATAAGGCGAAAGAAGGCAGGCGGGCGGACTTTGTTCTCTATATCAACCCAGATATTATCATTCCTTTAGAGGCGGAATGTTACGGAAACATAAAAGCGGGGGTTCAACAACTATTCAATTACCAAAAAGATTTTGATAAACATTACGGGATTTTAACTGACGGTTATATTTGGCGTTTTTACAATAATAACATTTACCGTGAGTTTAAATTAGACCAAATTATTGATGAAACAGATATTTTTCTTGAGTTTTGGGAAGAATATATTAAGCCAGAGTTTTATTACCTAACCTTTTTTGAACCTCAGGGTCAACTATCTCTTTTTAAAGAGGAAAAGTTACCTGTTGAAGAAAACAGGCAAATATTTTTTGACGATATTACCCGCTTGATAAAAAGTTTTAAAAATAAGCTTCAGGTTGAAGGTTATTTTGAGGGATTGGGCAAGAGAGAGAGAGAAAGAAGAGCAGTTGAAATTACTTATGCCTATGTCATTCAATTCATTTTGTATAAAACTTTAGTTGATAACGAATTTGGCAATTTTGTTCAGGAATTTAAAGACATTGTTAAATCAATACACGATTGTCTCAAGGTTAAACAATACGGCAAGATTTTAGGAGTTATTGAAGGCATCTCAAACAAAATCTCCCAAAATATTTATAGACCTTTCAAGAAAGAGCAGGACTTTATCAGCCAGATATTGCTTAATTTATATAGACAGCCTAAAAACGAACTTCACGATGTTGCTCCGTGGCTTGATATATTTGTTTTCATTAAGAAATACACCTTTGCCAACATTCAAAATGAAATTTTTGGTTACATTTACGAAAACTATCTTAAAGAGCTTTATGAAGATACAAAAAAGGGGCAATACTTTACCGATCCAGCAGTTGTTAATTTTATGTTACATCAAGTCGGGTTTACACCTAACGCCCTTCAGAAACACTATCAGGAAGATAAAAACAGCGTTTCCTTAATCGACCCCTCTTGTGGAAGTGGGACATTTCTTTATAGTGCTGTTGATTCAATTCTTAAAGCATTTGGTAACAACTCTCAAGAGAAGTCAAAGCAAATTGAAGAAGTTGTTAATAACAATATCTTTGGTCTGGACATCGCTGAATTTCCTCTCTATCTCGCTGAAATGAATATCTTAATGCGGTTGCTACCTCAAATAATTAATGAGAAATATAACAATCCTATTGATAAAAAAATTAAGGTATTTCTAACAAGAGACAGCGTTGCTGAGTTTATGAACACTGCATTAAGAAACACAATACACGATATAGATGTTACAGGTGGGCAACTCTCAATGGATTTTGGAAGCTTGGATTTAGGATATAAAAGCTATGTTAGGGAAGAAAGTGATCTAGAAGAAATGAAAAGAAGCCTTGAAAACCAGCCCGAAATTCCTCGCCGTCGCTTTGATTTTGTAATAGGTAATCCTCCCTATGTTGGTTATAACGAGTGTTCAAAACAAAAGGTTTTGATTTTTGAGTTGATGAAACAAAATAAAGTTAATCTTAGCAATATCTACGGGATGAATTTACACAGCACACCAAATACAAAAAAGAAAAGACCCCCAAAACCAAATCTCTATGCTTTTTTTGTAGCTCTTGGAATAGCTTTACTTAAAGATAACGGGAAACTCTGTTTTATTATCCCTCAAACACTTCTTACTTCTGGAGACCACGATACTTTGCGTTACTATCTGGCCAAATTTACCACTATTGAAAAAATTATTACATTTAGCGGAAGGGTGTTTATAGGTCGTGGGCTTATGCAAAATAGACCCGTGGCAACCTCAAGTTTAATTCTTGTCCTTATTAGGAAAACGCCCCCTTCATTTCATCAAGTTGAAATAATCAATTCTGATAAACCCGATGAAACAACTTTAAATAATATTTTAGCAGGCAAGGCGGTTCGTAAAAAAAGAATTTTACAGGCTACTCTTTTGCAAAATGCAGTCAATTGGAATCTCATTAAGCAGAATAAATTGTTTTTAGATTTTTACGCAGAATATAAAAGACAAACAGAGAGTATCGCTATTTATTACGACCATACTTGGGCAAACCATAAATTTAAAAGTAGGTTCTACTTCGATATAGGTTATGAGATAAACGAAAAAGAAATTTTAGAAAAGAAGGGAGAAAACTATCTATTCTATCCAAAATTAAAGAAAGAGTATTGGACAACTAAAGAGTTTCGTGGATTTTGGCCAAATATCAGAAGCGGTAACTCCAAATTCAAAATTAAACTTCTACAGGCCAATCAGGGATACTGTTTATTAGACAGCAAATACAAAGTTATTTGGTCTTACGCTAATCCGAATAGGTTTCATTTTACATCTTTACCTGTTGTTTGGGCAAGAAATCAAATATGTGCCATTGGAAGCGAGAAAGAAGTGGAAATTTTGTATCTTTTTGCATTATTGAACTCTCCTATCAATATTTTAATCCTAAACTCCAACTTAAAAAGTGAGAACGAAAAAGACTTGCTGATTTCAATTACCGCAATAAAAGAATTTGTTCGTGTCCCTAAAATTACCGAAGGTAATCAATTTATCAAAAATGAGATTATAAAACGCATAGAAGAAATGCTGGTTTTGGAAGAGAAAACACTGTCGGGCTATGTGGATTTTTCAAGAGTAATGATTCAAAAGTTTGATAGTGTATGGATAAAGGACAATTATTTGGTGCTAATAAAAGAAGGTAAAGAAATAAAACTCCAAATCAAGGACAATCTGGATTCGGTTAAAAAAACAATTAGGAATACCTATTACAATAAAAAGTTAGATTTAGAGGGAAAGCAAATATTTTTAGCAGATTTGAAATCACTACCTATCATTGATTTTGATAAGCAAAGAGCTTTAAAAGATTATATTGACGATTTGGTTTTTGCTCTGTATTTTAATATTCCTTTGAAAAAATTTGGGTTTAACAATGCTGTCTATGTTAAAGATTCCTGTATCAAAAGCCCGTACTATAAATTAGTTAGCAAGAAAAAACAATGAAAGCAGTCTAACCAACACCGGGTGTTGGGGAATTAAAGATAATTCTTTTGATAATTGGACAGACTTGATTTTGTAGTTGGTGGGGGATGAAGGGTATAAAAATCGAAGTATGCTAAACAAAAAAACAAACAACAAAGCAACCGTAATT
>JBDRCK010000023.1:0-52289 GCA_043821785.1 bacterium
CCAACTATAATAAAAGTTGGTAATCCTCGTTGTGCCACGTCAACCTCAACTTCAATAAGCTGACCATCAAGACCTATTGTAACTCCTGAATAAACTTTAGAAAGCATATATGTTAACTCAAAACTTATAATTCAAAAGTCAAAACTTGACTTATAACTAAAAACTATTTCTTACCTTTTAACTTTAAAACACCTGAAGCTATCATTTTAGAAAGTTCAGTGACTTCGTTTAACAATATTTGGGTTTTGTATGAATCACTAATATTGGATTCTTTTAGTAAAAATAGCCAGTATTTAGTTTCGTTAGCGCTTTTTAATGATATTTCGTTAAATCTTTTAAACTCTAATTTTGAACTTGACGCTGAAGCCTCAAATAGATTGGCTCCAATACTCATACCTGATCTTAAAAGTTGGTTTTTAATAATATAAGAAGTGTTATTTTTGGATAATTTGTTTAAAAAATCTATTAACTTTAAACTAAAGTTGAAACATCTTTGTTTTAAATCACTTTTAAATTTTAAGTTGTAGTTTTGCATTTTGCGTTATGACTTTTGAGTTAAAATCAAAGTTATCTAACGTATGCTGTTTTGTCTACGGATTATAAACAACAAAACTCTTGGTTTAAGGCGTTAGAAAAACAAATAATAAATTCTAAATTGCAAATAATAAATAAATGCTAAAAATAAAACATTTCAAATTTAAAACTCAAAAGAGAGAATACTGTGTCCACAACCTTTGGAGAATAAATCAATCCTCTTTCGTATAAGGCTTTAGAGGGGTAAGTTGAGAGGGAACACGGAAACAGCATGTTTGACATTTACTCCTTTTCTGTCTAATCTAATCTTAATGGCGCTTTCCCCTGAACAAAAAAGAACTTTCCCTCAAAAAGACTTTGAAATAAGAAAGATCACTGGTTTAGAAGATCGATTTAACGCAGCTGCATGGTCGACAACAGACGGAGCAATCATGCTACTTGTCAGAGAGGTTAAAGAAGCAGCTGAAGAAGGTAGGCCAGATGTAGGCCCGCTTGTTATATTAAAGAAAGATGCCAGAATGGTAGAAGTTCGTCTTGAGGATTACGATCCAGTAGCGGATAAGGTCGTATGGGATCCTGAAGGTAAGGTTGTACTTCTTGAAGACCCGCGAGCCCTGCTTTTATCCGATGGGGATGGCGTAGTCCTTGGTCTTACAGCTATCGATCAGAAAATACCATACCCTGCGATTACCTACGTACCTAGAGATCAATTTGAAGAAATTAATGATGGACAAGTGCGGATTATTAGAGACTTTGGCCCTGGTAAAAACACAACCCCATTAGATGATGGCACTTTTTTGTTTCGTAAAGACGGAGACGAAAATAATCATCGATTGGCTCGTTTTTCAAGAGATGAAAATACAGATGAAGTCGGAGAATTAAAGAGTATAGATTTTCCTTCAGATTTGGAATGGGCATCATGGCGTATAGGTACCACAATCTCTCCAATTCCAATTAACGATAGCGAGTACCTTATGATATTCCACGGTGCAAAAAAAGAAAATGGAGTACTTATTTATTCATTAGGAAGAGCAATATTAGTAAAAAATGAGGAAGGAAAATTAGAAATTATAAAAGTAGATAGTGAACCAATCTTAACACCCGAAGACGTTAAGCCTTTCTCAAGAGGAGAATTGCACGAGGAAAAAAAAGTTGTTTATGCATGTGGAGGTATAATTGAAGGTGATAATAAAACATCGCCTAAAGCATTGAACCTATTTGTTAATGTTGGAGATAAAATAACCGTAATGGTACGCCTTCCGTATGATACTCTTGTTGCTTTAGATAAACCTTTGATGTACCAAAGAAAACACTCAACTTAAATATTTACCAGCATTTAACTGGTTAATATAGTTACTTTGCGCAGTATATTTTTAGTTCTTCATGTTACCCATGGCAAATGCCATATATACTGCTGATAAACCGACTAGGTCGTATATTAGGTTTGTTAAAAATGAACCTTCAGAAAATAGGCTGGAAACTAAATTGTAGTTAAAAAATCCAACTAATCCCCAGTTTAAGCCTCCAATTATCAATAATACGCCTGCAAATGTTTGTAGTCCTTTATTCTTCACTCTTCATCACCCCCTTTCGTATGTACTCAAATGAGCTTGTAATATTTAAGTTAATCATAAGTAAGATTTCAAAAATTATCAAGCGACGGAATTATATCTTACCACCTCTAGAGTTGTTTCGATCATTACAACAGTTCAAACAAGAATTTAATATACAGGACATTTGAAATGTTAAAATAAGGTATATGAAAATTATAAATAGGAAATTTAACCGCGATTACAACCTTGTTGAAAAGTTTGAAGCTGGAATTGCACTTATAGGAGCTGAAGTAAAATCTGTAAGACAAGGCGGATTAAAGCTAGATGGATCACATATTGCTTTTTTAAAAGATGGACCTTATTTGATAAACGCAGATATCCCAAAATACAAATTTGCAGTTATTAAAGATTATGATCCGAAAAGATCTCGAAGAATTCTTTTGACAAACAAGGAAATATTGCGAATAAAAGGTAAACTGACAGGCTCGCGAGGTTTGACTGTTGCGCCTGTCTCATGCTATAATAAGGGCGCTCTTTTAAAGCTTGAGATAGCATTAGCAAGAGGTAGAAAAGACTTAGAGAAAAGAAAGTACGATAAAAAGAAAACTATAGCAAGAAATCAAAAAAAAGAAGCTAAAGAGTATATTAGGGGATGATAGGTATCGATGGGACTTTGCACTTTGATAAACGGTTAGGGCGGATCAATCCGTTAAATTGTAAAAACTAATTGCAAGACATGATAGTCCTGCATTAGCTTACGCTTATAACTAAGCGTAGGTTATGCCTCATTTATTGAGGACTCTTTTTAAGATTCCTTTGGTTTCGCTTAAAAAGGGGTAAACCAACCAAAGAAAGATTTTTTTTGCTTTCCCAATTAGCTTAGAAGGTCTTAAAACAAAATTGGCTGTTTGAGCGTGGTTTGGTTATTTTACGGTTCAAACAAGAGTAGAAATAACCTACCTCTAACTAAACGTTTTCATGAGTGTTTTTCTCAGACGTGGGTTCAATTCCCACCATCTCCACACTTCGTCCTTACTTACAGTAAGGACTTCGCGTGGTAAACCACCTAAAAGTTCAATAGTTATATTATTTATCAACTAAGAAGTGTGTCCCGCGAAGTCTTGACGTAGTGGGACAAATCCACATTTTTGTAGTTTATAGTTTACAGACTTTTAAAGACCTTTATGTTAGTTTGAAATACTGTGTACTATGTTTATATTCTCAAACTTTCAAATAGATTATATTACGTTGGGTACTCTTCAAATCTAAAAAACAGGATAAAAGCTCATAAAGAAGGCTCTATATCCTCGACTAAAAACTTAAGACCATTAATACTAGTCTACTACTCCGCATTTACCAATCAAAGAAAAGCTGTTAAGTTTGAAAGATGTTTAAAGTCTAGTTCAGGCTTTGCGTTTCGCAATAAAAGACTTGTATAATTCTTCACTGCTGAGAGGCTATGTCCACCAAAAGAAAGACTTCGTTGACTTAAGACCTTCAGAAATTTAAACTAATTTAATTCTTTTTTTGCTAATCTACTATAATTACGTTTTGTATAAAACTATAATGTCAAATAAAAGGAGGTGATATATATGAAGGGATTTATTAAATTTATTAGAGAACAAGGAGTTGTTGGTCTAGCTGTTGGTTTTATTCTTGGAGGTTCAATATCAAAACTTGTTTCTTCAATTATTACAGATATAATTAACCCTTTTCTAAGCATAGGCCTTGGCGCAACAAAAGGTCTTGAAAAAGCATCTTTTAAATTCGCAGGAGCAACTTTTATGTGGGGTCATTTATTAAGCTCTGTTATAGATTTTCTTGTAATTGCTTTAGTTGTTTATTTTGGAGTCAAGCTTTTAAAGATTGAAAAGGTGAACAGTAAGGTTAGTGTTAAGGTATAAAACTCCAATCTTTGTATAAAAGATTATATCAATCTGTTTTTATAGGGAAAACGGTTTATCTTGTCAAAACAGGATAAATCTATACCCTATAGTTAAATAATAATTAAAAGCGCTTATATGTTGCTTTAAAGCCATAATTTTTTAATAAATTGTTCTATAATTTGGCCATGCAAATAATAGCAGATTTACATATGCATTCTCGCTTCTCAAGAGCAACTTCTAATAAGTTAGACCTCGAAGAAATGCAGAGGTGGGCAATAAAAAAAGGAATTGATCTTTTATCAACTACAGACTGGCTTCATCCTGTGTGGTTTAAAGAAATTCAATCACAGCTAATCGAAACGTCAAATGGGATATATGAAATGAAAGCTTCAAATCCTCTTTCTGATAAAAAAGTTAAGTTTCTACTTTCTGTTGAAGTGGCAAGTATTTTCTCCCAAGGTGGAAACGTACGCAAAATTCATACGGTTATTTTTGCACCTAATATAAAATCTGCCCAAAAATTTTATAAAGAACTGTTAAGTAGAGGCGCTAAACTTATGTCTGACGGCCGCCCTATTCTAGGAATTCCCTGCGTAGATTTATTAAAAATAGCGCTTAATATTGACGGAAACTTTCTTATTGTTCCCGCTCACATATGGACTCCATGGTTTGGAATGTTTGGTTCAAAATCTGGCTTTGATTCGCTAGAGGAATGTTTTGGAGACATGTCAAAGTATATCTATGGTATAGAGACTGGTCTTTCATCAGATCCTATTATGAATTGGCAAATTAAAGAACTTGGGTCTCGATCAATCATTTCAACTTCAGACGCTCACTCAGGCCCAAAACTTGGTCGGGAAGCTACGGTATTCCAATTAAATTCGAAATTCGAAATTCGAAATTCGAAATATTCATACAACGATATCGCCGGTGCTATAAGGCAGGATAAAAAATCAAATATGGAAATCGCGTTTACTATTGAATTTTTCCCTGAAGAAGGCAAATACCATTGGAGTGGTCACAGAGACTGTAATGTTAAATATTCTCCTGATGATGTAGTTAAAAAAGGAGAAATATGCCCGGCATGTGGAAGACCTCTTACAATTGGAGTTGAAAATAGAGTTTTGAATTTGTCTAATAAGCATTACAAATCAGATGATTTGTTTTTCAAGAAAAATGAGGATGGACTTACTTTTGTATATGACAAAGACAAAAAAAGAAAGCCATTTGTATCTCTAATTCCTTTACTAGAAATTCTTTTAGAACTTAATAACAATTCTCCGACAAAAGCTCAAAGGCAATATGAAGAACTTGTCGGATCTTTTTCCTCAGAATTTAGAATACTTTTAAAAGAACCTTATGAAAAAATTAGAAAATATGGTGGAGAACAGCTTGAAAAAGCTATAAGGATTGTGCGTGAAAGAAAGGCGTTTGTAGACCCAGGCTATGATGGAGTTTTTGGAAAAGTTAAAATATTTGGGTCTAAAGAAAAAAAACATGAAGAAAGTCAACCAGTACTTTTTTAACTTACTATTATTTTTATTTATTTTTTTACTTCCGACTCAATTCGGTAAGCACTTTTTTCTTTCTTTTTCTTATATCTCTGGAATTAGGATAGATTATTTATCCTATGCGTTTTATACAACTGATATTCTTGCGGTTTTACTAATATTTATTAAAAGGCAAAAAATAATAAGCTTTTTTAAGAAAAAAAATGTGTTAACAATATTACTTATTCTTGCTTTAAGTGTTTTCTTCTCTTTTTCACCTGCAATAGCTTTTTATAAGTATCTAAAAATTTTGGAAATTATATCTATTTTTGTTGTTTTCAAAAACTCACAAATTAATAAAAAATTATTATTATATAGCCTTTTGTCTGGCGCTATTCTCCAACTTAGTCTTTCTTTTTATCAAATAATAAATCATAGGTCAGTACAAGGCTTTTTGTATTTTTTAGGCGAAAGATATTTCACTTCTTCAGTTCCCGGCATAGCAAAAGCATCGCTAAATGGCGTTGAATTTTTACGGCCATACGGAACTTTTTCGCATCCAAATTCTCTTGCGGGTTTTTATCTACTTATATATTCGTTAGTTCTAGGAATAGATATGAAAAACAATCCTTTGTTAAAAAACTTTTTTTTAATTGTCTGTACTATGTTGATATTAATTTCCTTTTCCAAAGCGGCTATATTTGGTTTAATACTAATTAATTTAATTGCGCTAAAAAAAACCTATAACAAAGCTTTTTGCAAATTTTGTTCAGTATCAAGAACAATGGTTTTAATCTTAATTTCTATGGTCTTTTTTTATTCTAAAACAGATCCGTTGTCAATTTTTAAGCGCGCAGAGCTGGTAAAAAACTCTCTTCATATTATTTCAACTTACCCAATAACAGGAGCGGGGCTTGGTAATTATTTACTAGTACAAGATAAAATATTTACAAATAGTCTTATTTTTCCTCCACAACCAGTACATAATATTTTTTTACTTTTAATATCTGAGGTTGGTATCTTTTTAAGCGGAGCTATAATTTTTCTTCTTTTAAAATATTTTTATAAGTATCGGAAGTATAACTCTTTGATTTATTGTGCAATAGTTATTCTTATAACGGGTTCTTTTGATCACTATTGGTTCACTTTACAACAAAATATGTTGTGCCTGGTATTTGTTCTCAGTCTTATTACAAATTCTCAAGTTCTTTTTGAGCGCTCTCGTTAATCTTTAAAATTTCTGTAATTCTATTTTGTTCTCCTTCTGGAGCTGTTTTTAAAAGGTTTTGAATTAGCTCTTTATGTTTACTATTACTTGCTTTAACCTTATTTAGTAATTCTTGTTTTGGTGGAACTCCCTGTGTTTTAGAAGCTTTTAAAAGTTTTGGTATTTTTAAAAAATATTTTTCCCCTTTTGACATTGTTGTAATGGCTAAATCCATCTTTCCTTTATCTGTTAGTTTTTGAGCCATTTTTGCCCTTTTATCAGAAAAAAGTAAATAAACATTGGCCTTTTTTAAGTTATCTCTTGTTGAAAATGCCCAAATTCTATCTCTAACAACTTTAAAAAAATAAAGAGGGTGATCTGGCAAAATTCCTGGATAAGGAAGCTCATATACTGCTTTTTCTTCTTCATTGATTATTGTCTGCGAATAATTTACAAGGTAGAAAACAGGGAGTGTTAAAAATAGTATAACCGCAATAAGTATTGGCACAATAAGCTTTCTTGTCATTTTAAATTATAGCATAATCAAAATAAAAAAACCCCACCTGATAAACTAAAATGGTGGGGTTTTTTAAACAAATTCCATTATTTTACCGCTCTTTTTAAAGATTTTCCTGCAGTAAAACCAGGAGTTTTTGTTGCAGGAATTTGAATTTCTGCTCCTGTTTGAGGATTTCTACCTTTTCTAGAAGCTCTTTTTCTTACAAGAAAAGTTCCAAATCCTGTAACTACGACCTTTTCTCCTCTTTTTAACGCTTGTGTTATAGAAGAAAAAATAGTGTTAACAGAGTCTTTTGATGCTCGTGCAGTAAGACCTGCTTTTTTTGCTACTTGTGCTACTAATTCTGCTTTTGTCATTTATATTCTCACCCCCTTTTATATTAAGTTTGGACTATAAAGATAGTCAATCGAACACAGAGTAATACTTTTTTGGCTTTGTGTCAATCCATATTTAAAATATCTTATTATAACAATCTATATCAAAACACAGCCTTGTGAAAGGATAAAATAGACATTTTTGGAGATTGTGTTATATTTTTGTGGTAGATTCAGCTCTAAACTCTCTTATCACTGTTATTTTTATTTGCCCTGGAAACACGTCAAATTTTTTCTCTAATTCTTCACTTAATTTATTTGCTAAAATAACAGCTTCCTCATCAGATATTTTCGACGGTTTCACTATAACTCTTAATTCTCTTCCTGCTTGCAGTGCATATACGTCCTCTACTCCTTCTTTATTTTTAGCTACTTCCTCAATAGTTTTTATTCTTTTTAAATATTCCTGGAAGTCTTCATGTCTTGCTCCTGGTCTTCCGCCTGAAACAGAATCTGATATATAGACAATTACTGCTTCTACTGAAGGAAAGGGGATATCTTCATGATGTGCGGCTACGCAACTAATTACAGCTTCAGGAAAACCATGTTTTTTCAAAAACTCAACTCCAAGCTCAACATGCGAGCCTTCTTTATCAGAAATTGTTTTTCCTATATCGTGAAATAAACATCCAAGTTTTACCACATTAACATCTGCCTTAAGTTCATGTGCTAAGGCTATCCCTATTTTAGTTTCTTCAAGCGTATGTAAGATTAGATTTTGGCCGTATGAATATCTGAACTTAAATCTACCGAGTGCTGATATTACATCTTTTGGAAGATTGTGAACCCCTACTTTAAAAGCTAGTTCTTCTCCTGCTTTAAACATAATCTTTTCAAAGTCTTCTTTTGTTTTGTTCACAATTTCATCAATTCTTTCAGGTTGAATTCTACCATCACGGATTAATTGTTCTAGAGATACTCTTGCTACTTCTCTTTTTACAGAATCAAATGATGAGAGTTTTATAACACCTTCTTCTTCAAGATCTACATCTACTCCTGTTGCTAATTCAAAAGCTCTTATATTTCGCCCATCTTTTCCTATTATTCTTCCTTTAAAATCTTCATTTGGAATATTTACAGTAGACAGGGTATATTCCGAAACGTAATCTGTTGCTCCAAACCTCATTGAATCTACTAATGTTTGTTTTGCAAATTCGTCAGCTTTAATCTTTATTTCTTCTTCAGCTTGTCTTATCCTTTTTGCTATCTGTTCTTTTAATCTAGATTCCCAAAGGTTTATTACATAATCTTTAGCCTCTTGGGAAGAAATGTTTGTTTTGTCCTTTAATTTATCTGTTAGATTTGCAATTTTTTTATCCAATAAATTATCTTTTGTATCTTTATTTTTATCTGTCATTTTATGTTTTGTTTGAGGGTTAAAAAATCTATGAAGGTTACGTAAGCTTATACTTTTTCAAGTTGATATAAAATATCCTTAAACTTCATGTTAATTTTAACCTTAATAATTAATTTGTAATATAGTATATTTTAATCTTTTTTATTGAATTCTTCAACCGCCTTCTTTGCTATATTATATCTGAAACCCTTTCTTACTAAATATGTGATTTCTTTTTCCGTTCTTTTATCAGGGTCTAAATTACTAAACCTTCTTATAGATTTACTAAGAGCTTTTTTAGATAACTCGAGTTCGTCAAATTTATTTTCTTCAAAATAATTGTTGATTAGATCGTTGTCAACGCCAAATGTTTTTAATTCACTTTTGATAATAAATATAGCTTTTGGTTTACTTTCTGTTCTTTTTGTAACAAACCACTCGATAAATTTAGAATCATCTAAATAACCCTTTTCCTTAAGTTGATTTATTATTTCAAAAATATTTCCTTTTTTTAGTTTATATTTTTTGGAGTTTTTGAATAAATATCGATAAATCTCTCGCTCTGTTCTGAGTCTATATTTTAAATAGAAAAAGCATCTGTTAAGAGCTTTTTCCATCTGCTTTTGCATCTTTTTTCTTGCCTCCAATCTTAGCTGTTATTGAAGAAATAATAGCTTGTTTTAGCTTTGGGTTCTTCTCAAGCTCTTCTTTTACCTGTTCTTTTCCTTGCCCAATTATTTTATCGTTAAGCCTTATGAAAGAACCACTTTTAGTCAAAATACCTTCTTGAATAGCTGCTTCTACTATTGCTTCATCTTTATCAATCCCTTTTGCGTTAATAATAAATTCTGCGAACTTAAAAGGAGGAGCTATTTTATTTTTTATCACTTTTGTTCTAACCCTTGCTCCATATACCTGATTATCTTTTTTAAGAGTTTCTATTTTTCTTACATCAATCCTAATAGAAGTATAAAATTTTAATGCAAGTCCTCCAGGTGTAGTTTCAGGATTTCCAAAGAAAACACCTATTTTGTGCCTTAATTGATTTGTAAAAATTACTGTGGTTTTTGATTTTGAAACAGCTCCTGTTAGTTTTCTTAAGGCTTGTGACATAAGTCTTGCTTGAAGCCCCATTTGTGAATCTCCCATTTCTCCTTCAATTTCTGATCTTGGTACAAGCGCTGCAACAGAATCGACTATGATTAAATCAACACCACCTGATCTAATAAGGGCTTCTGTTATTTCAAGCGCTTGCTCTCCTGTGTCTGGTTGTGAAATTAATAGATCCTCAAGTTTAATCCCTAAAGTTTGAGCCCATGCTGGATCCATTGCGTGCTCTGCATCAATAAAAGCTGCTACTCCTCCTTTTTTTTGAGCTTCAGAGATTATGGATAAACAAATTGTGGTTTTTCCAGAAGATTCAGGGCCAAAAATTTCAATTATTCTTCCTTTTGGAATGCCTCCAACACCTAGGGCAATATCAAGAGGAAGCACACCTGTTGATATAACATCAACGGCTGCAACGGGTCCTTCTCCAAATTTCATAATTGCGCCTTTACCAAATTGTTTTTGGATCTGTTCAATAGCTATATTTACGGCCTGGTTTTTTGCCTTGTCGGTTTTCATATTATGACATTCGTATTATCTAATTTTTAAATAAAAATATCAATGGATTATATGCGACAAAAATTAAATTTCAAATTTAAAATTACAAATAACAAATAAATCTAAAACATAAAATTTTAAACTCTCAGATTGTCATCCTCAACTTGATTGAGGATCTGGTTTACGTCAGATTCCAGATCAAGTCTGGAATGATATCTGCTTATTGTTTGTAGTTTATTTGTGGCTTGAAATTTATTATTTAGAATTTTATTTTTAGAGGATATATATCAACATTATTATTGTTGCACCCCAAAGAAATATTGTAGCAATAAGAGGAATGTCTTTTGTAATTAATTTTTCTGGTCTTTCTCCTTCTTCTTTTGTATAAAGCAATTGTGCATATCTTGAAATTCCATAAACTACAAAAGGAATTGTTATCATAAGCCATCTTCTTGCTTCAAAATTTGGTAATACGCGGCTAAAATAATCGTTAAACGGACTATAAATATTAGGGGGTTTTTCCAAATATGCATAAAGCGAATAAGAAATTATTGTCGTAGTTGCAAATGTGTTTGTTAAAAAATTTAACATATGTTCTTTGTAAAAATTTAAAGACGTTCTAGTCTCTGATCCATGGATTACAAATTCAGCGTGTCTTTTTACACTAGCAATAAATAAAGATCCAAAAAATATTGTCAATATAAGCCATATAGGAATGTGATAACCGGTAACTATTTCTCCAGCAAATGCTCTTATCATAAAAGAGAAAGAAATCGATAATATGTCTATAACCGCGTATTTCTTCAAATATAAGGAATAAAAAAAATGAAGTAGTATAAAAATAACCGCTAATATAAAAAACTTTAAAGAAAAAAATAAGGAAACAATTAGCGTTATAAGCATTAAAACAAACGCTAAAAACGTAGCTTCTTGAATAGAAAGTTTTCCTGAAGCAATGGGTCGAAATTTCTTTATAGGATGTTTTCTATCGTAATTATAATCTATTATGTCATTGAGAAGATATGAAACAGAGGACAAGACCACAAAGATTAAAAATGCATATGTGGTTACTGTAAAAAGTTCGGGATTAAATAATTTTCCAGAAAATACAATTGCTGTGTAAACAACTAGGTTTTTAATCCACTGGTTTGCTCGAAAGCTTTCCAATATATATAAAAGCTTATTTTTTTTCACTGCTTGAATTATATACCACTCCGCTTTGATTTTGCAAAAGTGAGTGGTGTATGCCTACCGAAGCTTTCAAATATAAAATCAAAGCTGCGTTAGGTACAGGTCTCTTTGTTGAAAGCGAGGAGGTATTAGTCTAAAATTAATAAATGCTTAACCTTAATAATAAAGAAGAGATAATAAAAACTCAGGGTGGTTTAAACGTAATAAAATCAGTAGACGCATTACAAGACCAACTTTCGCAAGCATTTAACGAATCCTTCGCCGTTAGTTTTTCTTCTGATTATAAAAGTGTAAAAAGAGTTGTTGTGTGCGGAATGGGTGGCTCAAGATTTCCCTCTTTTATAATTAGTAAGCTTTTTAAAAATAAACTTTCTGTCCCTTATGAAATTGTTGATGATTATATTCTTCCAGGGTATATAGATAAAGATACTTTAGTGGTTCTTTCTTCTTATTCAGGTTCTACAGAAGAAGTATTAACATGTGCAACCACCGCCCTTAAAAAAGGATCTCTTATTACAGGAATAACTACAGGTGGAGATCTTGAAAGTTTTTTAAAAAAAAACGACTTGCCGTTTTATCTATTTAATCCAAAATTTAACCCATCAAATCAACCCAGAATAGGTTTTGGATATATGGTTGGAGGCCATCTTGGACTGTTGGTTAACTTAGGTTTAATAAAAGAAAGTCACACTAATATTAACAATGCTATAAATAATTTAAGAGATATAACAAAAAGCTTTTCCATAAATGTTAATGCTCCCTTAAATCCTGCTAAAAAAATGGCTGAAAGTCTTATTGATAAATATCCTTACTATATTGTTTCTGAGTTTTTAACGGGAGTAGGAAACGCTATTGCAAATCAAACTAATGAAACAGCAAAAAACATATCGTCATTTAGAATAATCCCCGAATTAAACCATCATATGATGGAGGGATTAAAGCATCCTGCACTATTAAAAGATCTTGCTGTTTTTGTATTCTTTTTCTCAAATCTTTATTCTGAAAGAGTTCAAAAAAGATTTAAAATAACTAAAGAGGTGGTTGAACAAAATTCAATAAAAACACTTTGGCATGAACTAAAAGGAAAAAATAAAATAGAACAAGTTTTTGAATTAATGGCTTTTGGAAGTTATTTAAGTATGTATCTTGCCGCTCTATATGAGCAAGATCCTACGGTAATACCGTTTGTAGACTACTTCAAAGATCAATTAAAAAAACGATGCTACTTTTTTACCTAACTTAACAGCGTAGTTTGTTCCCCTGTCATATGGATATGTCATATCAAGATTTGCTATATAAAAATTCTTGATTGGTGTTTTAAAGTCTGGTTTGTTTTTTAAAAAACTCTTATCAAAAATAGGTTGTGCATATAGTCCTTTAAAAACAAAGTGATTTAAAATATCGCCTTTTTTAATATTTGGGTTTATTTTTTTTAGGTATTTAAAATACCATCTAAAAACTTCTTTATTCGACATTTTGATTAAAGGGTTTTCAAAATCCACATAGTTTCCAACGTATAATAAATGGTTTCCGCCATAATGTTTTTTATCTATGAAATTTGTGTGTTCAAAAATTCCCATAATTGGGTTGTTTGGATCAGTATTGTTAACCCAAAAGGTTTTTCCTAAAAAAGGTTTTTTTAATTCTAGAATTAGAGATATCGCATGATTATGTTTTATCTTGCTTAGTTTTTTTAAATATTTTTTTGGAAAAATCTCTTTACTTATTTTAATTAAAATTGGGGTTGGGAGTGTGGAGACTACTGCGTCAAACTCCTCTATTTCTTTATTAGATGTATATATAAAAACCTTTGCGTTTTTTTTGTTGATTTTTTCAACTCTAGTTCCTTTTTTTACATTAACGTTTAATAAGGAAAGTTTATCTTCAGAAAGTTTAATTATGCTTTGAAATCCACCTACTGGATAAGCTAATTTTTTAGTTCTTTTATTAATTCTTGCCCATATAAAAGATGCTAAAATATTTCCCGCATATTTACCGAACTTTTTCCGAAACATTTCTTTCCACATAATCTCCCATGCTTTTTTTCCCATACTTTTTTTTAAAAAATCCTCTGCTGTTACTTTTTCAAGTAAGAAGAAATTCGGCGTTATTTTTAAAAAGATTAAAATCAAAGCTGTCTTAAATTTCTGCCAAATATTAAGATATGGAAATTTTAGAAAATCTTGTGGGTTATCTAAGGGAATAATGCGGTAATTATTCGTGTTACTTAGATATAGAGAAGCTGTAATAGGGGATTTAATGGATATTTTTTTAAAACCAATATCTTTTGCAAAACTAAAGATGTTGTTGTCATTAGTAAACCAATGGTGAACAGTTCTTTCTAAATACCAATCCCAATTGTGTTGTTTAAATCCTGTAGCTAATCCTCCTAAGACTGTTTCTTGTTCAAAAAGCGTTACTCTATGTCCTTTTTTTGAAATATAAAATCCTGCTGAAATACCAGCAAAACCCCCTCCTAAAACTGCGACCTTCACTTTGAGTTTATATATTCAACTATGACAGATTCTATAATTAAAGTTACAGGTATTGCTAAAAGAAGCCCTAATATACCGCCTATTCTGCCTCCAATTATAAGTGCGGTTAAAGTAACAATAGGGTTTAATCCTACTGCTTTTTTCATAATAATAGGAACTATAACTTGATTTTCTACTTGTTGTATTACAAAAAACAAAGCAATTACTGCAACTCCTGAAAAAGTAGATTCAGAAAAAGCTATTATAAATGCTGGAATAGTAGATATAACCGGGCCAAGAATCGGAACAATCTCTAAAAGCCCAGCTATTAAAGCAAGAGCTAGTGCATATTTAACATTTAAAAGAGTAAGTCCTATAAATGTCAAAATACCTATTATGAGCATTAAAAAAAGCTCGCCCCAAAACCAACTTCTTAACCTTTTTTCTGTTCTATCAATCGCATTTAATGGCTTATACGCATCTTCTTTATTAAAAAATCTTATAAAAAAGTTTCTTATCGTGTTTTCTTCAACTAAAAAATAGAAGCTGAAAAAAATTGTAGATATAGTAAATATAAGGTTAGATAATAAATTTCTTAAAAATTGAAAGGCGTTATTTGTTATATTTGGAAGATTTTTTGTAAATAGTTCATTATCTAAAAGACTGGATGAGTTAGGAAGAAAACTTTCAATTATTTTTGGCAAGCTCTTAAAAAGAAGGGTTATCTCCTTTGCGATTGGAGGAACAAGCCATAGAAACAAATATCCAATTAAGCTAAAGATCGCAATAAAAGAAACTAGTGTTGAAATTGGTCTGGGAATTTTCTTTTTTTGAAGATATGAGACTAGAGGGTTTAGAGCGCTCATTATTACAAACGCAATAAAAAATGAGAATATAAGCTCTCTAACAAGCCACAGAAGATTTAAAAAAAGTAAAAATAAAACCGTAAATACAATTGTTTTAGCTGAAATTTCTATTTTATAAATCTTACCCATTCTTCAACAAAGAATACCATTTCAATTATCCCTTAGCAAGAGCAAAAACAAACACTTTTAAAGCTTTATTTCTTTTTAAAACTCTACAAGATTCTTTGACTGTAGAACCTGTTGTTACAACATCATCTACTAAAATAATATTTGTTTTTTCTACGCTAAATCCTTTTTTTATTTCAAATGCGCTCCTTATATTTTTATATCTTAAAATTTTTGATTTTATTTGAGCTTGGGGTTTTGTATTTTTGTTTCTTAGCAAATAGTCTTTACTAGCAAGCCCTAATTGTTGAGATATGTGATTGGCTATAATCTTAGATTGGTTAAATCCTCTTTGGTTTATTCTGTTTTTACTTAAGGGAATGGGGCTCAAGACAAGGGGTTTGTTAAAAATTGTTATCAAAGGGCTTAGTTTAGTGTGTACTGGGTCTTTAGCTATAACCATTAGCTCTGTAAAGCCATTTTCTACTAATCTATATTTAAGGGTTTTTATTGTAGTTTTTAAATAATTATTGTATTTATATAAAAATATGAAGCCGTCAACCCCATATTTTCTAATACATTTGTAGTGTGTCAACCCTAAATAGCTTGGTTTGTTGCAATAAATACAAATGTCATATTTTGATAAATAAAACTTTTTTGCACAATTGCTGCATATATATTTGCCAAGTCTTTTACAAACAAAACAGCGCTTTGGAAATAAAAAATCAAGCAAAAACATAATTGTTAATAAAAACTGTTTTTAAGGTTTTTCTTTTAACTTTTTCCGTGTTGATTTTACTTCTTCCATATTACTTTTTACTTTACGTACTAGTTTTTGTCTATAGACTATAATCAACAAGAACTTTACAAAGCCTTATTCTTTTTAAATAAATAAAAAAGTTTGAAGTTATATTAACGATATTTAAACGTTATAAATAATTAATAATGCAGTTAAGTTTCTTTTTAAGAAAAAACTAAAACTCATTGTCCTAACGGTCTGTTTTTATGTTTTTGTTCAAGAAATATTTTGCATTTTAAAAAAACAACTTGAACGATTCTTTTTTTTAAGGCTAAACTGCAAACCTGATATGTTTTAGTAGTATTTTGATGTCTTGCAATTCTACTATTAGTGTCTTAAAGTTTAAAAAGACACAAGATATGTTAAAAAATATGCCTTGTAATTAAATATTTGTTCTTTTAAAATAATGCTTTGTATTTTTTGCAATAACAGTGACACTGAGGTAATTGAAACACGTGAATCGGAAAATGGACGTGTGATTCGAAGACGAAGACAGTGTCTTAAGTGCAAAAAGAGGTTTACAACATATGAACGAGTGGAGGATTTACCGATACTCGTTATCAAACGTGACGGAAGAAGGGAAAGGTTTGATCCTGATAAATTAAGAGGTGGGATTATAAAGTCAACAGAAAAAACCACAGTAACAGCGGAACAGATCGAAAAAATAATCACTGACATTGAGGGTGAGGTTAAACAAAAAGATAAAACCGAAATAGAAAGTAACGAAATAGGGAGTCTTGTCGCAAAACATTTAAAAAAGATGGATAAGGTCGCATATATAAGATTTGCATCTGTTTTTAGACGATTTGTAGACTTAGAAGAATTTGAAAAAGAACTTAAAAAGTTAACTTAAAAAATTATGATATTAAAAGGAGTTTCAAAAAAAGTATTTCTCGACCGCTATTCAATGAAAGGGAAAAGGGGGAATCCTATGGAAAAAGCTCCAGACGCTATGTGGAAAAGAGTAGCAAAAGCTGTTGCTTTAAATGAAAAGGGTGCTGACAAAAAAAAGTGGAACAAATTGTTTTACGACTCCATGAAAGACTTTAAATATGTTCCAGGAGGAAGAATTCTTTCGGGAGCGGGAACGGGTTATGATGTAACTTTTTATAATTGTTTTGTTATTCCATCACCTAAAGACTCGCGGGGTGGAATTCTTGATACTTTAAAACAAATGATCGAGATAATGGCAAGAGGAGGAGGGGTTGGAATAAATATATCTTCGCTTCGCCCTAGAGGTTCAAGAGTTAAAAAGGTTAATGGATTTTCTTCAGGCCCGTGCAATTGGGCAGAGTTATTTTCAATAGCTACAAAAGACATTATACAACAAGGCGGAACTCGACGAGGCGCTTTAATGTTAATGTTGTGGGATTGGCATCCAGATATTGAAGAGTTTATTACTGTTAAACAAGATTTAAATAAAATAAACGGAGCTAATCTATCGGTAAATGTTTCTGATAAGTTTATGAGTGCAGTATCAAAAAACGCAGACTGGCCCTTGCTTTTTCCAGATACAAACGATCCTGAATATGATGAAAAATGGGATGGTGATCTTGAAATGTGGAAAAAAATGGGGAAAAAAGTAATTGTACGAAAGGTCGTAAAGGCTAAAAAAATTTGGGATCTTATAACTCAGGGCGCTTGGAGATCTGCCGAGCCCGGCGTAGTTTTTATGGAGCGATATAATAAGCTGTATAATAACTATTATTGGAATCGAATTAACTGTGTAAATCCATGTGGCGAAGAAGGGCTACCCTCTTGGGGAGTTTGTAATCTTGGATCAATTAACCTTTCTGCCTTAATAAAAGAAGGCGATATTGATAAAGTAGGTACATTTGACTTTGAACTATTAAAAAAAGTTGTTCATATAGCCGTAAGATTTCAAGACAATGTTGTTGATATGGATCCATATATTTTTGAAGGGATAAAAAAAACTCAGCTCAATGGTGAAAGAAGAATAGGCCTTGGAACAATGGGGCTTGGAGACGCTTTAATTAAACTTCATTTAAGATATGGGACAGATAAGGCTCTTTCTTTTATCGACAATGTCTATAAAACAATAAGGGACGAGGCTTATAAAGCCTCTGTAGAAATTTCAAAAGAAAAAGGTGTTTTTCCTAAATTCGATAAGGTTAAGTATACAAAAGGAAAATTTATCCAGAAATTACCAAAACAGCTTCAAAAAGATATAAAAAAATATGGAATTAGAAATTCTGTTCTTTTAATGCAAGCTCCAACTGGATCAACCTCTCTTATGGTTGATACAACCTCAGGAATTGAGCCTGTTTTTGAATTTGAGCTTGTTAGAAAAGATCGTCTTGGAGAACACATAATGAGACATACGCTATACGATCAATGGTTTACAAAACATGCTAAAGAAATTGAAAAAGAAGGTCTAAAAAAACCAGATTGGTTTGTTTCAGCAAACGATCTTACCCCCATAGACCATGTTAAAGTTCAAGCTCTTATTCAAAAATATGTTGATGCTTCTATTTCAAAAACAGTAAACGCACCAAACGAAGATACGGTTGAAAACGTTAAAAAACTTTATAACCTTGCTTATAAGCTTGGGTGTAAGGGAATAACCTATATGAGAGAAGGTTCAAGGCCTGGAGTATTAGAAAGAAAAAAAGAAGATAAAAAAGAAGAGATTTTAGAAACAAAACAACAATCTCCTCCAAATGGATTTAGAATAAAACCAAGGCCAATGGCAGTGCACGGAACAACTTATAGAATTCCCACACCCGTTGGCACTGCTTATATAACAATAAACACAAACGGAGGAAATGAGCCTTTGGAAGTATTTATTAACGGTGTTGGAAGAGCAGGGAGCGATCTTTATGCTATGGCAGATGGATTGGGAAGGGTTATCTCTCTTGCTTTAAGATATTCCTCTCATTTATCTCCTCATGAAAGAATTAAAGATATAATTAAGCAGCTTCATGGTATTGGTGGTGGAAGGTCAATGGGGTTTGGTAAAGATAGAGTTAGAAGCTTACCTGATGCAATAGCTAAAGTTCTTGGAATGCATTATGGATTAAATGGATATGGAAAAAAAGAAGAGCCAACAACAAATGGTCATAATTTAAAACCGGTCCAAGTAAACGCAAGTCAAATAATAAAAGAGTCTATACAAGAACCTCTTCAACAACAAACCGTTGTTCCGTTAGAGGTAATCAAAACTAGTAAAAAAAGTCTTATTGAGTTTGACATATGTCCAAACTGTGGAGAAGCGACTCTTGCTCATGAAGAAGGGTGTTCAAAATGCTACAGTTGCGGTCATTCAGAATGTTAAAATATCATTCGATTATGCCAATTTATACTAAAACTGGAGATAAGGGAACTACATCAATATTTGGTGGAAGAAGAGTTTCAAAAGATTCTCCTATTATTGAAATTTGTGGATCAATTGATGAGCTCTCAAGTTGTGTTGGACTGGTTATTGTATATATAAAAAACAAAGAGGATCTTGCGTTTTTAATTGAAGTTCAAAAAACTTTATATTTAATTATGGCTTATTTCACTGGTGCAAATGTCGAGTTAAAACAGCTTTTAAAAGAAACAAAAAGATTTGAACAAAAGATAGATATATACACGTCAAGACTTCCTAAATTAAACCGGTTTGTTTTATATTCTGGCTCCAAAACATCAAGTTTGTTTAATGTTCTAAGAGTTCAGACAAGAAAATCAGAAAGAAGAATTATTACATATTTGAGTGGTAAAAAAAACCCAAATAGTTTAATTGAAAAAAGCATTTTGGTTTATATAAATAGGTTGTCAGATTTGTTTTTTATATTTGCTAGAAAATGCTCAAAAAATAAAGAGATACTGACTTGAATTTTTTTTATTAATAGTTTATCTTTAACGTTGTTAAGTCTGGTTTAAACCACTGATCTAACAAATTAGATTGGGAAGGTTTTAATCAAATGGGAATGTGGTGAGAATCCACAGCTATGCCGTAGCGGTATTTCGACTTGTTCGAAAAGCCCGAAGACCGACCAGACAAATTCCCTCGAGCAAGGATTATGGCTGTAGAAACATTAAATCAAACTTATCGTTTTCAACATCCTTTAAGGGAGGCTTTTGATATTGAATACAAAAGACCTGTAAATGAAAATGCTTTACACGATGATATTGTTAGTTATTTAGGAGAATATCGATTTAAGGTTCCGACATATGATTATGAAATTTATTATTCAGTAAATTTAAATGGAGCAGTATCTTTAAGAGATAAATACGATGGGGATACAATGACAGATAAGGCTAAGAGAGCCATAAAAAAGAATGAAGAAAAAGGAAGGTCTTCTAAACGGGAAAGAGCAGAGCTTTTAGGATTACAGGTTTTGGAGCAACAATTAGAAGATTCCGTAGAAGGTGATGTTGTTCTATGGACAAGCCCACCAGGTCCAAAAGAGGAAGGATATGGTGATTATGGTTATGTTTATATTGGGTCTGTCGAATGTCTTTCCGAAGAAAAAAAAATTTCTATGACCGCTGTTAGAATTGAAGAACCAACGTTAGAACAGTTTAGTTTTTATATGTCGCTTGCTAGTGGAGTAGAGATGAATTTTCAAAATGATACAGACTTTTTGTCAAACCCAATTATTATTAAGTCTCCTTTAGCAGATGCTAAAAAAATCTTATTTGATGTTTTTAATTTTAAACCTAAATCCGAAATCCAACAAAGGTTTTTAAACACAATTAGAGCTTTGTCTCCCTTAATTAATGCGTTGATTAGGCTGACTCAGGAAGGCGCCTCATACGAGGAAAGAAGAGGTGCTTTAAATGTCTTGGAGAACTTAACTGCAGATCTAAGCACACCTTTAAAAGTTAATTTTGATCAAAGATTAAACGATTTAAAAGCTCTTAGTTTTTATGAGGCAGCTAGAAGATATGGGTATGAACCGAAAAGAGTAGCGGGGAGTTGTGGATCCTCTGGAACAACAAATTCAAGCGACATTCTAAGTAATAATATTTTTAATTCAATAGGAGATGTCAGCTCGATCCTTGATAATAACAATGAGAAAGACGACATGTTTGAATGCCCAAGTTGCCATCAATTATCAAAACCGCCTGTCGGGAACTGTTGTCCTAAATGTAATATTACTTTCGAAGAATATAGGGCTCAGGCTGAAGTTAAAGGTGAGCTTATATGTAAACAATCTTCCTAATCAAATTCTTGTTAATTTAGCCTCGAAAATGACGACTTTTGGCCACGATCGTGGGTCAATTATGTCACATTTTGAGGCTATATGTTTAAATTTTTGCCTTTATACCACATACAAAATACAAAATACTGAATACTGATTTATTGTATATTTAATATATAGATATGATTTATTTAAAATAATTAGTAACAATTTATAAAAATAAAAATATGAACAATAAAAATTCGCGAAATTTCACTCCCCTGCAGGGTATTAGTGTTGGTGGGGGAGGGGGGGGTTCAGGATCAAAAGAGTTAGAGCCTTCTAATAGTCCATTTGAGAAAATTGTCTATTATGAGGCTTTTGAACATGAGCCAGATCAAGAAACAGCGCAATATGTTGAAAATAGGCCAGAAACAATAAAAATAAATGAAGATTTAAAAAAAATTGGAGTACAATCAAATCATAATTCAAAGTTTTCTAGTTTTAAAGAGGTTAGACTCCCCCTTTCTGATAAAAAAATTGTAGAGGGCCTTAAAGAGCCTGTTGATTCATCATTTAGGTGGCTTGCAGAATTTGCCATATTGATATTAAAAAAAGCTCACGCAACTTTAAAAAATATTCATGGAAGAATAATGAGAGTAGCAACGGCTTAAAAAATTATTGAGATTTTTTGATTTCTTCTAAGAAAGCTTCTTTCCCCATCGCTCCGACAAGTTGATTTATTACTTTACCATCTTTAAAGACTATAAATGTAGGAATAGAAAAAATAGAGTATTGTGAGGCTAAATCAGAATTTTGGTCTACGTCTATTTTCACAAATTTTATGTCTTTTTTCTCTTCTGAAATCTCATCAATAACAGGAGAGGTAACCTTACATGGACCACACCACTGCGCATAAAAGTCAACAAAAACAACGCCTTTATTATCTAATACTTCTTCTTTAAACTTATCTTGTGCGACTTGAATTACTGCCATAGTTTTTTATGTTAACTAATATCCTTACCCATGTCAAACCCAAGATAGTTTACTGCGTCTCAACATTATAAAGTGGTCCAACTATTTGAATATTTGCAGGGGCCCTTAAGTTTAACCATCCTTTAAACTCATCACCGCTAAAGCTTTCTGATCCATGATCTCCTGAGATATTTATAGAGTTTGTTTTTCCTGATCCAAAATCTGCCCCAATCGAAATCCCAGAAACAGAGCTATAAGGTGTAATTCCCTTGTTTTTAAGCTCTTGCTTTACTCTGTCTTCGTTCCAAACTTCACCTCCATATGGATGAGGCTTATCTGTTTGATACAGATGTTCCCCTGTTGACGAATCACTTCTTGCTAATAAAATTGCGTTTGCAATATCAGCAACCTCTGATGACTTTAACCAGGCGGTATTGTTATATTGACTTCTTGAACCCCAATCACAATAAAACCATGGAGAAGATTTATCATATGCGTTATTTTGAAGATCTGAAAAATTTCCAGCCGAACCTGACGAAGTGTCTGTTGCATGTTTTGTCCAAGAGGTTTCTGACCATCCTGGAAGCTCTGAGGTAGCAAGAACATACCCTCCATGAGTAGAAGAATACCATGCTTTAATCGGTGCCCCTCCTTGTACCATAACCCACCCTTTTGTATCGTTTACTGCTTGATCCCAAGCCCCTCCTTTAGGGTCTGGTTTAAAGACCTGGCAGCTTTGAGAAGTACAAATCGAACCTTGTCCATTGTTTGTATACGAAAGAGCGTAAGAACGAGCAGCTATTACTTGAGCTTTTAAAGCTTCTATGTGCCAAGATTCTGGCATCTCATAAATTCGTTTTACGTATTCTTCAATATTAAAAGACCCATGGCCATCAACGTTAATGTTAATGTCTGTACTATAATCTTTTTTTAATTCATAATTCGTGTAGTATGCTTGTAATATTTGTTCAACTCCCTGTCCTGCCTCTGCCCTTCCTTTTGCTCCATATTGGTTTAATCCTGTTCTGTTTGGCACTCCATAGGTAAAAAAGGCAAATTTTGGATTAAATCCAGGATCTTTTCCTCGGTCGTCAACGCACCCTGAAAGGCTGGTTGCTGCTGATCTTGGAATATTTAACCCCGCTTGTTTTTGCGCAACTAAAGATTGTTGTTGGTCAGAAAGTTGTGCAATTTTTTGTTTTGTTTGTGTTATTTCTCCTGCTAAAATTTTTGTTTGGGCGTCTATTTCTTCATTTATTACAGCTAGTTTTATTTTTTCAGATTGTAATTCTGCTTTTTTTGTTTCGATATCTTTTATATATCTGACTATTTTTGCAATTGCATTTCTGTCTTGATCAACTACTGTTTTTTGATAGAAAAAATTATTAAGAGATGTTGAAAGGTTTTCTGATGTTAAAAGATTAATAATAGAAATTGCGTTTTTATTTATGTTTTTGTAATAAGACCTTGCTCTTTCATTAAGAAGTTCTCTTTGATAAGAAAGGGCAGCTTCCCCAACCTTCACTTCTTTTTCTTTTTGAACAATTTGAAGTTCAACGTCAGATACTCTCGCTCTTATATCGTCAAGTTGTTTATTAAGGTTTTGATAGTTTACCTCTTTATCTTGAAGGTCTTTTTTTAAAGAATCAAGTTGTTTGGTTATATCATCAAGCTCATCTGCTCGTGCAATAAAAAAAAGTGGAAGAACTAAAAAAAGACAAAAAATAATAAAAAAAACTCGTTTGACCATAACTTTCATTATAGCCTAAACGTCTTTATTTTTTAGTCTTTCGAAGATAAAAACCAAAAACCCCAGATGCTCCATAGGCTAAAAGAAGTAGGGAGCTTGGTCCAGTTTCTGGAATACTTTGTATTTGTTGCGTTTCTTGCTGTAACTGTGAGCTTTGTTCTTCTGGTTGTATAAATTTAATAGCTAATTCTTCTTTCGTGGATTCTTTTGAAGCCTCTTTTGAAGTGTCTTTTGTTGTTTTTTCAATCTTAGGTGTTGGCGTTGTGTTGTTTCCAAATGGAATAAATTTGCTTTGTAAATTAAACCTTCTGCTTAATACAATTACAAAAACAATTACAACTACAAGCCCTAAAATAAATGATAAAACCCGATTAAAGTTTCCCATGAGCAGTAATTATAACACTATAAGCCGAAAATATCAATCTTTGGATTATTATAACAACTAGTTAAGAACCTCAATATCGAATTTTTTATTCGCAAAGGAGCCCTGCCTCTACGAGGTTCCCCGCTCAAAAAAATTGATATTTTCGGTTCTTGTCCGTTTAATTTTCGCTTTTCATATTATGTCTAATCCTTGACTTTTGGTTATAAAAGTTAAAGAATATAACTATGGACCAGGAAAACATATTAAACCCTCAAGTTTTATATATATGGACGGCTCCTTTAAGGCCCTATATAAACAGAAGTAAAAAAATTATAAGATTTTATCTTGCGTTGACCTTACTTTTATCTTTAATAATAGCTTTTTTTGGTGATGTTATTCTGCTCATTCCCCTTTGGGCTCTAATGTTTATATTTTACGTTTTCACGGTAACTCCTCCCTCTAACGTAATAAATAAAATAACTCACTTTGGGGTTGAAACCGTTGGAACCAATATTCGCTGGGAAGCTCTTGATCATTTTTACTTTACAAAAAGGTTTAGCTATGAAATATTAACCCTTGTGACACATCCCCCGTACGATTACCACACATACCTTGTTATCCCAAACAACGAAATAAAAGATAATGTAATAAGACAATTATCAAAACATGTTGTTTATCAAGAAGAGCCAATAAAAACCACTATTGATAAAGCTATAGACTGGTTTTCAAAGCTAGTTCCCCATGAAGAAGGGGAAAGTGAAGGGGTAAAAAACCATACTCCAATAGGCGTTAATCCGAACCCATAAGTTTTTTTCCAAAAACAATAGGGTCCATTTCCTTTACTCCAAACTTTCTTCCCCAAAGAACAACGCCTTCGTCTGTAGATACAAGATATGCGCTTTCTTCTTTTGATAAAACAATAAGATCTAAATCTGCTAGACTGTCCAAAAAGCCTGTTCTGGTGGCCTGTCTGTATCGGTCCCTTAAGTTTTTGGTAAACTCTCCAACCTTTATTTGAATTTCTTTTTTACCTTTTAGTTCTATTGGCGCTAAAGAAGAGGCCGCCTTATAAAGCTCGTCTTCCGACGCAACCTTTCCTTTAAGAATTCGCTCTTTTATTTCTTTTACAAGGCTGTAAAAAACACTTGCTGGAAATGACGTTTGACTAATGTTTGGTGATTTTACGATTATTTCTGCAAAAAAATCTTTAAGAATAGGTGGTTCTTCCTCAAAAAAAGACCTTAGCTCTTTAACAATGCTTGGGGGCATAAAAAAACGAGCGTTATTAAGTTTTTTTAGCTTCAAAATTCCAATGGTTGTGGCTTTTAAAATATCTATTGCTTTTACTCCAACCCCAAGTCCTGGTTCCCTGTTAAAAAAAAGATTTGTATCTAAAACATAACTTTCCATAGCTTTATGATAGCATAAATTTTTAAAATGACACACTCTTACATATTTGTATATAAAAAATACCCCTTGAATGATTTTGTGAAAATGTTTATTATTTGTGGATAAGTTATCCACAATATATGCTTTTAGCCTTTTGGTCTGGATTTTTAGATAAAATTGTCGAAGAAAAAGAAAAAAACCCTACTCTTTATTCCCTTGTTAAACAACTTAGGCCGCTTGATCTTACAGATTTTAAAATACGGCTTGGCTGTGACAACTCTGGTTTTGCCATCTTGTTAAACAAAAGGGCCTCTGTTTTAGAAAAACATTTATCTGAATATGCAAATAAAAAAATGACCCTTGAGGTTGTAGTTATTCCAAAGAAAAAAAGAAAAGAAGAGCCCCTTTTTAAATTTGAGCCTACTATAGAAGATGTTTTTTCTAAAGCAAGGCTTTCAAGCAATTTTAGGTTCGATAACTTCGCCGTGTCTTCTTCAAATCAGGTCGCGTATGCGGCAGCTCAAGCTGTTTCTGGCTCATTATCTAAGGCGTATAACCCTTTATTTTTATACGGTGGGGTTGGTGTTGGTAAAACTCATCTAGCACAGGCAATTGCCAGAAAAACTCTTGAGTCTGATCCAGATAAAAAAACGCTTTTTTCTCCTGGAGATCTTTTTATGAACGAGCTTATTGAGGCTATTAGAGAAAAAAATACGCCTAGATTTAGAAGAAAATATAGAGCCCTAGATCTTTTAATTATCGATGACATTCAGTTTATCTCTGGTAAAAACACTGTTCAAGAAGAATTTTTTCATACGTTTAATACTATTGTTTCTTTTGGAGGTCAGGTAATTTTGACGTCTGACCGGTCGCCAAAAGAGATAAAGAACCTTCAGGATAGGTTGCGTTCAAGGTTTTCTGGCGGTCTTACTGTTGATATTCAGTCGCCTGATTTTGAACTTAGAACCGCGATATTATTAATTAAGGCGCGAGAAAAAAATATTCCGATAAACATTGACGTTGCAAAAATAATAGCTGATCAGATATTGGATTCTCGGGAGCTTGAAGGGACCCTTCTGTCAATTTATGCTAAGGCTCTTGCTAAAGATGGCAATATTACCATCGAAACGGTTGAAGCTCATTTTTCTTATGAAAAAGAGGATGGTATAAAAAAAACTAGTCCCTCTGATATTGTTAAAACGATTTGTTCCTATTACAACATAAAGCTTTCTCATATAAAAGGAGCTGGCCGATCTGAAAGGGTCGCTCTTCCAAGGCAGGTGGCAATGTATCTTTTAAGAAAAGAGCTTGGGCTTAAGTTTGAAGAAATAGCATATGTTTTAAAGCGAAAAGATCACACAACCATTATGTACGGGGTTGAAAAAATAAGCTCTGCTGTAATTAAAGATAGCGTTTTTAAACAAGAAATTGATAGAATAGTTTTGTCTTTAAAGTAATAAACATGGTATCCACAGAGCATAAACACATAAAAAAGGCAGCCTTACGTTGTCTTGAAAATGAAATCGTTTTCTTATACACTTATCCTCAGTTCCTAATACTACTATATGAATATACTAATCGATAAAAGCACATTACAAAATTCAATATTTCTTGCTGGAAAGTTCGTAATGAATAAGTTTGCCTCGACAACACATTTACAAGGCGTATTAATTAAAGCAGAAAAAAACCAACTTCATATAGTCTCAACAGATTTAAACTTGTATTACCACAAAAAAATTAAAATAAAAGAATCAGGAACAGCAAAAATAATAATAGAACCAAAAACATTAATTGAATATCTGTCCTTTCTTCCGTCAGGAGAAATAGAGCTTGAGATTAAAGAAAACCAACTTATTATAAAAAAAGAGAAAGATCGGGGGGTTTTTCCAATCATCGAAGCCGTAGACTTTCCGCCCTTACCAAGGACAGAAAAAGAAAAAGGTCAGAAAATAAACATAGCATTTTTAATAAAAAACCTTCCTTTGGTTCTTTTTTCTTCTTCAACAGATGAATCAAGACCCCCTCTTACAGGAATAAACTTTTTAACACAAGATAATGAACTTTTAATGGTTTCAACAGACGGCTTTAGGCTTTCTCTAGTAAGAAAAAATAAAGAAATAGAAATTCCAGAAATTTTAATTCCTGGAAGATTTTTAGAAGAGGTTTTAAAAGAAGCAAAAGAAGAAAAAGAAATAGAGCTTTATTATTCAAAACATGAAAGGGTCGTACTTTTTAAAGTTGGGAACAGTAATTTTTATTCAAGACTGATAGAGGGTGAGTTTCCAGACTTTGAAAAGGTAATCCCAACAGAATATAAAACCAGAGCAACTTTTGAAAGAGAGGATTTTTTACAAAAGGTTAGGAGGGTTGCGGTTTTTGCTAGAGAATACTCAAACATTATAATATGTGAGATAAAAAAAGGAGGAATACACATAAGTCCAAAAACAGAAGAAAAAACCCTTGGAAGTGAGGCCTTTCAAGAAGCAGAAATTGAAGGAGAAGATCAAAAAGTCGCATTTAATTTTAGGTTTATTTTTGACCTTTTGAACAATATAAAAGGAAAGAGAATTAACATGGAGGTTTTAAGATCAGACGCCCCAGTTGTTTTTAAAGAAGACGGAAAGAAAGACTTCGTCCACATTATTATGCCCATAAGGATAAGCGGCTAAAAACAGAAGCTTAAAGCTCTTCTAGATTTTCTTTTTTCTCTGTAGAAACACCAACAAGGTTTAAAAACCTTTCTGTTGAAGAAAGCCTTTTATGTCCAACAAGCTTCGCAATATAATCGATTGAATATTCGTTCATTAGCTGATGAGCTATAAAGGTGTTTCTAAAGTCGTTAACCGTTGCATCTTCGATTCCAACTTCTCGAAAACAACGGGTTATAATTTGTCTAACGTTGCGAACAAGCAGGGGCTTGCCCGTTCTGGTTGTAAACAAAAACCGCTCATCCTCACCCTGTTCCTGTTTTTCTCCAGGTGTCTTTATTTTTTGGTAATCTTCAACGGCTTTTTTTACAGCAGTATTTAAAGGAACCTCCCGAAAGGTGGTTTTTCCATAAGGTTTTATATATAGAACCTCTTGTTTAACATCGCCAACCCTTATATTTGTTAATTCTCCTATTCTTATACCTGTTTGTAGCAATATTTCCACCATCGCATATGTTCTTAGGTTTTCTTTTGCGACATCTCTAATCGCCCTATATTCTAATTTGCTAAAAATTCTAGGAGGAGCCTGTATGTACTTTGGATGAGCAACGTCAAGAGATGGGTTTTGGTCAATAATTTTTTCATTTTTTAAATATCTAAAAAATGTTCTAATTGAATTTAATTTTCTTGAGGCAGACTTTTTTGAATAATTTTCAGAAACAAGCTTGTTTATAAAACCCGATATTTCTTCTTTTTTAACATCCCTAATATCGTTTAAGTCTTTTGAGGAAAGATATCCTACAAACTGTTCAAGGTCTTTTTTATATGCAACAATAGTAAAAGCAGATTTGTTTTGATTTTTTAATTCCGACACAAACCTGTCAATTAAAGAGGCAAAAACGTACGTTGTCATAATAACCCATAATATAACACAAAACACTTATGTTTTCAACATAATAAAGGTACGCGAGCCTCGTTTTTAGGGCATATAGCAACAACTATACGCTATTTTTATTTAGTCGTTTTAAAAAAATAGCTTTATTTTTATACCCCGGTATGATATATTAAGAGCTCGTCTGTTTATAAACAGCGAAAGGAACAATATTTAATGGCTAATGTAAAAACCTCTCCTATTCACCCAATGGAAGCTCTATTAAAAACACAAAATGTTCCAAGAATTAAAAAAGGAGAAGAGGTTAAAGCCAAAATTTTATCAATTTCAAAAAAAGGGGTTTTGTTTGACATTGGAGCCAAGGCAAACGCCGTGCTTGGAGACAGAGAAGTTAAAGAAATTTCAACCTACCTGCCATATTTAAAAGAAGGCGACGAAGTGAGGGCAAAAATTGTTTCTGAAGAGTCAAGAGACGGCTATCCCGTCGTTTCCATGAGGCAATTTTTTGAAAAAGGAAAATGGGACATTCTTATTGATAAAAAAAACAAAGAAGTTGATATTGACGTTTTGTGTGGTCATTATGGAAAGGGGGGAATCTTTATAGAGTTTATGGGAATAAGAGGTGTGATTCCAAAAATTCAATTAACAGAGGAGTTTCTTAATAATCCTCAAGAGCTTGAAAAAAAGAAAATAAAAGTTAAGGTTTTAGAAGTTGATAGGGAGAAAAATAGACTTGTAGTATCACAAAAAGCAGCCGTTCTTCACATATCTCAAAAAGATCTTAAAAAGAAATTTGAAAAAATTAAAATCGGGGGATCGTACAAAGCAAAAGTGTTAGGAACATCAGAATTTGGAATTTTTTGTGAGGTTGAGGGGGTCGAAGGTCTTATTCACATATCAGAACTTTCATGGGAAAAAGTATCTGACGTGTCATCGTTTGCAATACAAGGTGACATAATAGATGCGGTTGTTGTAGAAAAAAATAACGAAGATATGAAGTTAAACCTATCACTTAAAAGGTTGTCTTATGACCCTTGGAAAGACATAGAAAAGAAATATAAAAAGGACAAAGAGGTGGAGGGAGAGGTTGTACGAAAAGAAAAATACGGATATTTTGTTAGGCTAGAGCCTGGAATCGAAGGTCTTATTCACACAAGTAAACTTTCAGGTAAAGAAGCCTTTATTATTGGACAGAAAGTAAGAGCATATATTGAAAGAATAAATAAAAAACAAAGACGATTGAGCTTAATTCTTCCTCAAAAAGAAAAACCAGTAACTTACAGATAGAAAAAATTCTAAACTCTAACTTCTAAATCCTAAAGAATATCTAAATAACAAATTCAAAACCTAAAACCCAGAAGCCAAAAGTGGCGTCGTGAATGTCAAAATGCAACGCTTAATATTTTTGAATTTTGATATTTAGCTTTTGAATTTATTTAGAGTTTAAAATATTAGGATTTAGGGTTTGTTTTTATACTTTATACTGAATACTGAATACTTTATACTGTAAATATATGGAACAACACCCAATCCCAAGACAAATTACAACTTTTGAATTTAAATTAATAGGATTTATGACCTTAAAACAATTTATTTATTTAGTTGTTTTTCTGCCTTTAGCATACGTTGTAATGAGCGCTTTACCAATACCTGTTTTAAATATAATATTAGCCGCCCTAATTGCTTTTTCAGGGATTGCTCTAGCCTTTATTCCAATAAACGACAGACCGCTTGATATATATGTAAAAAACTTTGTTAAAAGAATGATTACCCCAACACAATATTATTATCAAAAATCAGGTTTTAACCAAGCGGTAATAAAACCCTTATTAGAAAACCAGCAATTAGAAACAGGTTTGCGTGAAGAAACAAATAAAAAACTAAGTCAATATATATCTCAAACAAAAAAAACACAAAACACAAGGGCCGTTATAGACAAAAGAAGAAAAGAAGAGATAAAAGTCGCGCTGAATCTTCCAATTCCAAACAGTCTAAAATTAAAAAATAACACGCCGTTACCACAAACTCAAACAAATCAAAAACCTCAAGAAAACAGTCAACCAAACTCAATAAAAAAACCTTTTTTAACAGGAGCCGTAAAAAACAGAAAGCAAATTGCTCTTCCTGGAATGCTTGTTTATATTAACGACCAAAATAACAATCCATTAAGGCTTTTAAAAACAGACGAAAACGGAAACTTTAACTCATATAGAATACTTCCAAATGGGGTTTATGATATTGAAATTAAAGACCCAAACAATAAACACATGTTTGACAAAGTTAAGATAAATTTAAATGAAGAAAACTTAAAGACATTTGAGTTTTTTTCAAAGGAGCTAATTTAATGGTACAAAAATTAAAAAAACCACCAACAAAAGCCTCAACTCAAGACTTCATTGAGATAGACGAGGTTAAAGACGACATTGTTTTGTTAAAAGACAGATCAGCAGTTACTATTATTGAGGTTGGAACAGTTAATTATTGGTTGCTCGCACAAGAAGAGCAAGAGGCAATAATAATAGCGTATGGAAAGCTGTTAAACTCCCTTTCTTTTCCAGTTCAAATTTTAATTGTTTCCAAAAAAACAGATATTTCTTCATATTTAAAACTTATAGAGGAAAAAATTAAAAAACAGAACATAGATTTTATGAAGAAAAAACTAGAAAACTATAAAGAATTTATAAAGTCAATTGTTAAAAAAGCAGAAGTGCTAGAAAAAAACTTTTACTTTACCATACCCTTTTCTCCTTTTGAGCTAGGGGCTGTAAAAAACCCCCATAGGTTAACTAACGAATATATTATTGAAAGAGCAAAACTATCCCTATATCCGAAAAGAGATCATTTACTTAGATTGTTGACAAAAATAGGTCTAAAATCAATAACACTTCAACAACAAAAAATAGTGGAACTATTTTATAGTCTTTATAACTCAAATAACAATGCACGAAATTTAGCCCAAACAGACGTTTATACAAACACATTATTAAGAACTAACAAATGAAATTTTTTAATTTTTTTCAACCAACTAATAATAATAAGCCTAACTCAAATAACAAAGGACAGGAGGGTTTAAATAAGGGGCCTTTTAATATAAAAGACCTAATAGCACCTTCTTATGTAGAGGTAGATTTTAGTAATATAAAAATTGACAACAAGTATTATAGAACCCTTTATATTGCTGGATATCCTAGATATGTATCTCCAAATTGGCTTTATCCGTTAATATCTTTTGACAGAGCCCTATATGTGTCAATGTATATTTATCCAACAGAACCAAAAGATATAATGGACGACTTAAGAAGAAAGATTGCAGAAATGGAAGCAACTTTAGAAAATGACATTAAAGACGGAAAAGTTGTTGATCCAACAATTCAAGTCGCCCTAGACGACGCAATGGAGCTACAAGCAGATCTAGCAAAAGGATCGGAAAGGTTTTTCCAATTTGGCCTTTATATTACAATACCAGCAGATTCACTAGAAGATCTTAATGAAATCACAAAACAGATAGAGTCATCTTTATCTGCACTGTTAATGGTTTCGAGAAAAGCAATTTTACAAATGGAAGAGGGGTATAAATCTACTCTTCCGTTATTTTACGACAAACTTGGAGTTTGGAGAAACATGGATTCAACGTCTCTTTCTTTAACTTTTCCATTTTCAACGGCATCTCTCACTAAAAACGAAGGCGTTTTATATGGACTTAATCAACACGATGGGAGTTTGATTATTTTTGATAGATTTACATTAGAGAATGCAAACTCAGTGATACTTGGTAAATCTGGAGGAGGAAAAAGTTTTCTTGTAAAACTTGAAACCCTAAGACTTCTCATGATGGGGGTCGATGTTATAATCGTTGACCCAGAGAATGAGTATAAAAAACTAACAGAATCAGTTAATGGAGAATTTGTTGAATTTTCATCAAAAGCTAAATTTAAAATAAATCCATTTGAACTTCCTACAGTTAACGTTGAGCCAGATGAACTTCAAAACAAAATTTTGGAGCTCCATTCTCTTATGCGGGTTATAATGGGGGACCTAACCCCTTCCCAAGATGCACTTTTAGACAGAGCTCTAGTTATGTCATATAAACTTAAAAATATTACTCAAGACCCACAAACATTTAAAAATGAGCCTCCACTTTTAGAAGATCTATATAAAGTATTTTTAGGAATGGAGACAGACGAATCTCGTGAAATGGCAGATAGACTAGAAAAATTTGTAAAAGGATCAGCATCAGGTATTTTTAACGAAAGATCAAATTTTGATATTAAAAACAAGTTTACCGTGTTTGGAATTAGAGATCTTGAAGAAAATTTAAGACCCGTGGCAATGTATATAGTTTTGGATTTTATATGGAATACTATAAGAAGAGAAAAGAAAAAAAGAGTTTTAATTGTTGATGAAGCTTGGTATCTTATAAAAAATAAAGATTCTGGCAACTATCTTTTTAGCCTTGCAAAAAGAGCGAGAAAATATGGTTTGGGTTTGACGACAATTACGCAAGACGTAGAAGATTTTATTGCTACAAATGAAGGAAGGGCAATAATCACAAACTCAAGCATTCAAATTTTACTTAAACAATCAACAGCCGCAATAGACATGCTTACAAAAACGTTTTATCTTACACAAGGAGAAAAACATTTTCTTTTATCTGCAGGAATTGGAGAAGGATTGTTTTTCGCAGGACAATCTCATGTAGGTTTTAAAATAATATCTTCAAACGAAGAAAAAACCACTATAGAATAAGGCCATATATGCGAAAACAAGCGAGATTATACATAAAAGGAGAGGTGATAGGGGTAGGGTTTAGATCATGGATAAACCATCAGACAAAACTTACAAATATTAAAGGATGGGTGAGAAACGTAGGCAACGAAGTTGAGGTTCTTTTGCAAGGAGAAGAAAAAGATATAAAAGAAATGATTAAAAGAATAAAAAAAGGCCCACCAATATCAAATGTAGATGCTATTGAAACAACATGGGAGAAACCAAACCCAATTCATTCCTCATTTGAAATTTTAAAATAGTGCTTGCTATCTGTAACTTTAGCGAAAGATAGTGAGCCACACGATTTTTTCTTGGAGCCAATTGTTCCTTGAGCTTAAACAGCTTTATTCAGTTATTCCTTAAATGAAGCGGGGAACATTTACTTATATTACTAGTAGATATTAGAACCGAAGTTTCTTAGAGGGCTAGTAGGCAATGCAAAAACTTATTATTGATAAATATTTTTATTGACTAATTATTACGTTGGTGATATATTTCCCATAATTCAGCAAAAATCTATGAGTAAAGAAATAATACGTGGAATAAGAGACAGGCGCGTTGTGGAGCCACAAATTTCTCACACTCTTTTATCTAGAGAGACAATGAGACATCAATTGGGAAGTGTTGCTGGAATGGTTTACCATGTTGGAAGCGACCCTTCACCTGTAGAAGAAGGATTTAGAAAAATTGTTATACCTGAAGCTGAAAGATTTGGTTTTGTTTCATGGCTTCAAAGAGGCGACTCAAGTACAGGGATGGTGGTTTCACCGTATTATCATCCTGATTTAGGGCTCACTTTGGATGAAAAAGGGAAAATTCAATTAAATGACACTAATGATAAATTATTAGAGACATTAACGGGCGCTGAAGGAATGGATTTTCACCTTGACGCTGCACCTGGTTGGTATTATTTATTAAACAAT
Source organism: bacterium (assembly GCA_043821785.1). Classification (GTDB taxonomy): domain Bacteria; phylum Patescibacteriota; class Microgenomatia; order UBA1406; family GWC2-37-13; genus JBBEDP01. Next base: position 34,778 of record JBDRCK010000023.1, read on the forward strand.
TTTAAGCAAATGCCTCCGATTACGGTTTTAAAAACGCAAATAGCCTCTCCTACTTGTAGCTCATCGTTTCTTTCAGATAGCGCTTTCCCTTGGCATGAAGCAATTAACAGTGCGTTAGTGAAAGGGCATTTACTTAATGCAAGAAAGTTAAGTAAAGTAGTAATAGTTAGTGTAGATGATCCTAATTCATTTTCTATTGAAACCTTGAGAGCTAATTTTGAAATAATGTTTGATGATAAATTTGATGGCAACAACCGACTAGTAGAAGAAGGAGAACAGGTAATGAGAGCTATTCACTGTTGTGGCGATTGGTCAGTTTTAGAAGTTATGGCCACTGGTGCAGTTGACGTTGTTCATTATGATACTTGGCAATATGGAGAAGCGCCTATTATTGGTCAACCTCAAATACTAAGCGATTATTTATTAAAAGGTGGACTAATTGCATGGGGTGGTATTCCTCAAAATTTTCAATACCTATCGGAACTAGCGAATAAGTTATCTCTACCTTCAATAACTATTAACTCATTAAAAGATTATGAAGGTTTTGCTCAAATACTTGAAGATAAAAGAAAAGAAGCTGCCGATCTTATATTTAAGAGATATTCTCATTGGTTTAATAAAGTTTCTTTGGAAGCGGGAATAGATATGAGGACATTAGCTCGTAAAGTATTTATTAGTGCAACGTGTGGTTACGGAACAAATCTGTCTCCTTCACTAAGAGATTTTTCGTATAAACTAGCTAGAGATGTAGCTGACTTAACATTGAGATTAGCTCGGTGAGCCCGGAGAGACTCGAACTCTCAACCAATAGCTTAAAAGGCTACTGCTCTACCAGTTGAGCTACGGGCCCATAAAACACTGTGAAGCTATATATTCTACCAGTCATTATTATATTAAACAACAGGCTAATAAATAACAATATAATCGTTTTAATACACGATCGTGGTCAAAAGTCGTTATATTTTTTGCTTTTTAAAGCTTAAAAAGCTATACTACAATTGAAAAATGAACAAGATATTTTTGTATATTTTTATAGCTTTTTGTATTGCGGTATTAAGTGCGTATTTAACTTATTATTTTATTATGTTGTCAATTAAAACTAACAATACAAATACAAACAACACTCAAACACTATGTACTTTAGAGGCTAAATTATGCCCTGATGGAAGTTCGGTAGGGAGAACAGGGCAAACCTGCGAATTTGAAAAATGCAAAGGAGAATAAATAACAAGTCCTAAACTACAAATAACAAATAAGCTATAAATCTCAGATTTTAAATTTAAAATTTTATGCTTTGAATTTATTTGTGTTTTGATATTTTATGTTTTTTATTTGTTCTTTATATCCTTTTTCAATCAACACTATTTTTACTTCTTTAATAAAATCAGAAAGAGCCTTTTCTTCACTCATTGTTTTAACAAGCTTTCCTTTTTTGAAAATTGCAGCTTGTTTTTTACCTCCACAAAGCCCTATATCAGCAAAGCTTGCTTCCCCCGGACCATTTACTACACAACCCATTACTGCAACGCTAATTGGAGCATTTACATTAGCTAATATTTTTTGAACTTTTTTTGCAAGCCTTATCAGATTAATTTCAGTTCTTCCACATGCTGGGCAGGCAATTATATCAACTCCTTTTTGACGAAGCTTTAAAGTTTTTAATATTTCCCATCCTATTTTTATCTGTTCAACAGGAGTTTCTGAAACAGACACTCTAATAGTATCTCCAATACCTTCCGAAAGTATCGCCCCTATTCCAACAGAGCTTTTTACAATTCCTGCCAAAGAAGGACCAGCTTCTGTTATTCCAATATGAGTAGGATAATCATATCTTTTTGCAAAAAGTATATATGCTTGTTTTGTAAGATTAACAGTTGACCCTTTAAGAGAGACAATAATGTTTTTAAAATTTAGTTTTTCAAGTATTTTTATATGACGAGTCGCAGATTCTACCATAACTTTTGGAGCTCCTAAATTGCCGTATTTTGCATAAATATCACGTTCTAAAGACCCCATATTAACACCAATTCTTATTGGAATGTTTTTTTCTTTGCAAATTTTTACTACTTTTTTAACTCTTTCTTCTCCACCGATATTTCCAGGATTTATTCTGATTTTATCAGCGCCATTTTTTGCCGCTTCTATTGCAAGAAGATATTGGAAATGAATATCAGCAACAACAGGGACTTTAATTTGTTTTTTTATTTCTTTTAAGGCTTTGGCAGAGCCCATATCAGGTATTGCAATTCTTACAATTTCACATCCCGCCTCAACCATTTCATTAATCTGCAAAACAGTTGCTTTAATATTAGTTGTAAGCGTTTGGGTCATTGACTGTACCCTAATTAAATTACCCCCACCAATTGTAAGATTTCCGATTTTTACAGGTTTTGTTTTTTCTCGAGTAAACATTTTATATTGTATGTGTAAAAATAATTGATTTATAATTTTTCTTAAGTTTATTATATGCTTTTTTGGCAATCTCTTTTTTATCGAAATACCCAATCATATAAAGCCCTGCACCTGTCATAGTTGCGTTTAAAGCTTTGTTTTTTATTAAATCTGCTTTGATTTTATTTAATTCAGGATATTTTTTTATAGCAAGAGCTTCAAAGTCATTATGTAAATTTTGTATGACTAATTTTTTATTTTTTTTAATTAAAGCTTTTTTTAAACAATAAAACTTATTTTGAGATTTTCCTATTTCTTTTGGTTTTAAATTTTTAAACATATATTCTGTTGAAGGTTTTTTTTGTTTTGGACCAACCGCAACAAGCCAAACTTTTGGAATTTTTAAAGAAAGTTTATTTACTATTGATCCATCATGTAACACTTCACAAACCCCTCCCTTTAGAAAATAAAAAACTTCTTTTCCTAAATTGTCAGCAATGTTTAAAAGCTGCTTATTGTTTATTTTTAAATTCCACAGTTTAATTACTGCAAGAAGCGCTGCTGTTGCATTTGAACTTCCTCCACCAAAACCAGCCCTGATTGGAATATTTTTTTTAAGATTAATTTTTATTCCTAAGTTTTTATTCTTTGATTCAGACTTTAAGAGATTAATAGCTTTATAAATTAAATTTTCATCTAATTTTGGCAAATCTTTGTGATTTGAGGTTATGATAATTTTGTCTTTGTTTTTTTCTATTTGAAGATCGTCAAATAAGGCTATTTGACAATTAATATATTTTACAGGAAACAACCCATTCTTAAGTTTTTTAGGAAGAACATTTAGGTTTAAATTTATTTTTGCAAAGGATTTTAGCCTAACCATTTTTTATTAGTAAAACTGCACAAGACACCCTTATTCCAACTCCTTTACCAAACTTAGTTAATCCCTCACCTGAAGTAATAGTGAGCCCGATTTGTTTAAACCTGATTTTCAATATTTGAGAAAGAGACATTTTTATTTTGTTTAACTGCTCAATTGAAAGGTATGGTTTTTTTGCCTCAATAGAAATTGAAACATTACCTATTTTATATTTATTATCTTTAACTTTTTTAAATACTACTCTTACATATTCTTTACTGTCTGTTATTTTATTTTTTAAACACATTTCATCTGACCATGTTCCTAATGAATCTCCACCAATTGCTGAACTTAATGCATTACAGAGACTGTGAAGTATTACATCGCCATCAGAATTAGTTTTAAAACCGCCTTCTTTAGAAATAGTTACCCCACCTAAAACAAGAGGTTTTAAAACGGTTGAAAATTTATGAGAATCTTCGCCAATTCCTATTCTTACTGAATTATTTAACATTTTTAATTAACAAACTAATTTTTTTAGCTTTTTTGCAATTATTAAATCTTCAGGAAATGTTATTTTAAGATTTTGATATGAACAGGGGACTATTTTAACAGGAATTCCTATCTTTTCTAAAAGTTGAGTATCATCTGTTCCTGAAAACCCTTGTTTTTTTGCCTTATCGAACGCTTTATACAAATCTTCAAAATGTCCAACTTGGGGTGTTTGTGCATACCATGATTTTTCTCGAACAGGTGTGTGAGAAACAAAACTTTTAGTGTCAGATATTTTTACCGTGTCTCTTGCAACACATGCAAGCAAAGCCGCTCCGTATTTACTTGCTTCAAGATATACGTTGTTTATCTCATCTTTTGTAACAAAAGGATTTACAGCGTTATGAACTCCAACAAGCTTAGCTTTAACATTGTTTTTTTTAATCCATTTAAGGACTTTAAAAGTTGAGTTTTGTCTTGAACTTGAAGAAGAAATTATTTTTAATATTTTTTTAAATTTATTTTTTTTGATAATTTGTTTGATTTTTTCTATATCTTGCTCTTTGGCAGAAATTATTACATTATCTATAACCCTTGCTTGTTCTACAGTTTTCAAATTTAGAGAGAGAATAGAATCTCCATTTAACATTGCAAAAATTTTGTTATAGCCAAGACCAGCCCTTAGCCCTTTACCACCAGCCACTATAATAAGAATATTCATAATTTGGGAAGTCTAAATTATACACTTCTAAGGCTTTAAAAGACAGAGAAGCGCAAGAACACCTTTTCTAGTATAGGAGAGCTTTTACTAAAGAGAGGCACATACTATTATCCGTTTTTCATCACTTTAACAGTCTTAATGAATATACTTACTGTTGACTTTTAATTAGTTTATGCATTAATATATTAATTAATTTAGAAGGAGGCGACTAAAATGCCAATTGAAAGAGATTTAGGACCAATAAAAGACGCCAAAGAATTTTCAATGGATATAATAGATACGGTAGATTCTGAAAAAATACCGGGTCCAACAACATGCACAGGAGGTAAATGTATGGGTCCTTGTGTCCAGAGATGTCTCCCCCCACCCCCACAACCTAAATGTAGATAAAGTTTAATAGTTAATAGGTCTATGTGGATTTGGTTATGAAATACTCTTTAAAAGAGGAAAAATTTATAGTAAATATTCTTGAGAAATATTCTAAGTTTGCAAATAACAGTAATGATATAATTCTTAATATTCAAAAGCTTCCTTGGTATAATGACGAACCTAAAATATTCTCTTATTCAGTAAATTACAAAAACAAATATGGAGTCGACAACAATATAGCAAGTGGCTTTTCATTTAATAAAAAAATAGCTTTAATAAGAGCCTTAGGAGAGACGGCGGAGAGGTATTGTATTGATAATTACTCTCCTAGAAACGTACTTACTTCATCAATAAAAAATATAAAAATTCCCCACCTAGACCCTTTGTCAATAGTTGCATTTTCAAAAAATCAGCTCAAGAAAAGCTCATTTAAAAAATTTAGAGTTAATAGAGACACGCGATTTAAATGGGTAACTGGCGTGTCATTAACTGAAGATAAAATTGTATCCGTTCCTAGTCAATTAATCACAATTAATAACAAAAAAGAAAGTGAAGCAATGATTTTAAATCCCATATCTACAGGGGCAGCAGCAGGTTTATCTTTAAGCAACGCCTTATATAGAGGCATTTGTGAAATTATAGAGAGGGATGGGTTTATGATAAGTTATTTAAATAAACTTCCAATGGCTAAAATAGACCTTTTACCTATTAAAAATAAAACTATACGTAAGTTTTTAGAAATTTTTTATAGATATAATTTAGAATTAGTTGTATTAGATATAACTACCGATTTAGGAGTTCCTTCTTTTGCTGCATTAACATTAGATAGAACAGGTCTGGGTCCAGCTGTTTCGGTAGGGCTTAAAGCTGGATTAGACAACATTTCTTGTATAATTGGAGCTGTTGAAGAGTCGCTTATGACTAGATCCTGGCTCAGGGATAAATTTATATATAATAACCCTGATTATAAAAGGGAAGATAAAATAACAAATATCGTTGACAGAGCCCATCTTTGGTTTCCTATTAAATCAATAAAATATCTTGATTTTTGGCTGGGTAATAAAAAGATAAAGAAGATTGGAAGAAAGAAGCTATCGTTCTCTACGAATCAGTTAGTAACAATACTTAAAATATTGAAGAAAAGAGGCATGGAGGTTGTATATGTTAATATCACACACCCAAAAATTAAAAAACATGGAATAGTAGTGATAAAGGCTTTTATTTCTAAATCACAACCCTTATATTTAGATGAACGCTATCCATATTTAGGAGGTAATCGTTTGTATGAGGTGCCAGTCAAACTAGGTTTTTTAAAAGTTGCAAAACAAGAATCTCAATTAAATAAAATTCCCCACCCATTTTTATAATTATGAAAAAAAATAATACACTAAAGTTATTAGCAAGAATTGAGCGTAAATCTTTACTCTCCGATAAATTTCATTCAGAAACTAATAATAAAATGATTACCCAAATTAATATAAAAGACATACCTCAATCGTGGACAAAAATAAATTTTAAAACATATCCTAGACTAAAGAAAACATACTTAACTAAAAAAATACCTAAAGAGAAAAAATTAGGTTTATTAATGGCTAGACGAAGATCTGTTAGACAATTTAGCGGGTTGCCTGTTTCTTTGAATCAACTTTCTTACTTATTATTCTCATCAGCAGGATTACTAAAAATAAATGAGTCAATTGATTATAGTAGAAGACCGTACCCTTCAGCTGGTGCAAGATATCCTCTGGAATTATACCCACTCATATTAAACTGCACCGGAATAGAAAAAGGCCTTTATCACTATAATGTTAAAGAAAATTGTTTAGAGCTTATTTTAAAAAAAAATTTAGCGGATTGGCTTATGAAAGCTTCAGGAGGAGAAACTTTATTGAAAAAAGCTTCAATAATCTTTATTATCACAAGTGTTTTTGACAGAACAAGAATAAAGTATCATGATCGAGGTTATAGATATATATTAATTGAGTCGGGTCATCTAGCTCAGAATATAATGCTTTTGGTTACAGAATTGGGATTAGGTAGTTGTGCAATTGGGGGTTATATTGATTCTGCTGTTAATGAACTACTTGATATTAGTTCACAAAAAGAATATTCATTATACTTATTAGCAGTAGGAACATTATGAAATATAAAACAACAATTTTAAAAAATGGCGCTAGATTAGTAATGATTACTAATTTATCTACAAATGCAGTAACTTTGGCAGCTTTTATAAAAGCAGGATTCCGATTTGATCCCACCAATAAACCAGGATTAGCCCATTTTACAGAGCACATGATTTTTAATGGTACTGAAAGTTTCCCTACAACTAAAGAAGAAGCGCAAGCTATAGAGAAGTATGGAGGCTGGCATATGGCGTTTACTTGGATAGAACATCAAAAACATATAGTTCATGTACCTAAAAATCATATATCTATCGGTTTAAAGGTTCTTTTGGAAACCCTTTCTAGGCCATTAATTAAAAAATCAGAAGTGGAGAAAGAAAAAGGAGTTGTCCAAGAGGAGATTTTGAAAAATTTATCCGACCCAACTAAAGCCATTTGGGATTATGCATGGCTACCTTTATTTTTTCAAAATACACATATAAGCAGGCCTTATTCAGGCACAATTGAGGACGTAAAAAAAATCTCACATGTAGACGTTAAAAAGTTTATTAATAACAATTACACCTCTAAAAACACAGTTTTTATTGTAGCTGGAGACATTGAAGAAAAATTAATTATAGAGCTTATTGAAAAGGATTATAAAGTGTCCAACCATCTTAATAAAAAAAACAAATTTAATCCGTTAATACCACAAAGGGATAAAAGAGTTTTAGTTCATAAAGAAACGTCTTATCACCAGACCTCAATCTTTATAGGGGTAGAAACAGTCTCATATACATCACAAATCAAACCTGTATTAGAAATAATACGAGAGATATTAGGAGGGTTTTATGGAACAAATCTAATACAAACCTTAAGGGATAAAGGGGGCCTTATCTATGATTGGGCATGCTATACGGATAATTTTACAGAAAGTGGTTATATTGTTTTTAACGTTTCAGTTGCACACGAAAATGTTTATAAAGTTATTTCTATTATCTTAAAAGAATTTAATAGGTTAGCTGATGGCAACATTTCAAATAAGGAGATAGAAATAGCAAAGGGCCACTTAATTGGAAGTATTTATGCGAACGTAGAAACAGGTTTAGATTTTGTTGAATGGTATGGAATGCAGGAATTATTAAATCATCAAAACGTATTGAGCGTTCAAAAACAAATAGATATTTATAAAAAAATAAAGAAACAAACTATAATTGAAATAGCTTCAAAATTTTTAAATAAAGATAAAATATTAATAGGTTTGGTAGGAAACGCAGAAGAGTCGCGCGTGATGAACTTGTTGAAATAACCGTTGTTAATTAATAGGTTTTTAATAAAATAATTAGCCGTTGGGCTCGTAGTTTCCCGACGTTTCGAACATATCGAAAGACGGGATCCCGAATTTACGTCGAGACAGTTATAAAGCACATGAGGGCCTGTGGCGCAATTGGCAGCGCGTCTGGCTGGCAGTCAGAAGGTTACGGGTTCGACCCCCGTCAGGTCCACAAAAGATCAGGCTTGATTCGTCGAAATTTTAATGAAGACGATGGTTCGAGTCCCCTCGAGTCCACTCAAGATCAGTTTAATGAGTTTCGAATTTAGTTTGGCTAAAACTCCAATTAGTAGCTCGATGTCGAATTTTTAATTCGCAAAGGAGCCCTTCCTCGATTACTCGAGGTTCCCCGCTCATAAAAATTGACATTCTCGCTACTTTATATTTTTTTTAAAAAAAATCTTTTTTTGTCACCCGCTAAACTGAATTATTTAAACAATAATTAGTATCTTCGTTGTTTTTAAACAGTTAACCAGTTAACTGGTTAACTAAACAATTAATAAAACATATTAATACTGAATACCGTATACGGTATACTGTTTTTGTGGAATTCAAAGATCGACTTGATGCTGCTAAAAAACTATATGAACTTCTTGAAGAAGAAGAAAACGACGTTTCTATCATAGTTTCTCTTCTTCGAGGTGGGGCCATAATGGGTGATTATTTGGCTAATAAATTAAAAGTAAAACACTATCCATTAGTTAGTGTTAAAGTTTCAGCTCCATTTAATAGTGAGCTTGCAATTGGGGCAATTTGTTTTGATGTTACCCATATGAATACAAAAATAATAAATATGCTAAACCTATCAAATAACCAAATAGCAAAACAAGTAAAAGAAGCAGAGAAAAAATTTATAAATTATTGCACAAAATATAATATTGAAGAAAAACAGTTTGATATTTTGCAGAGAAAAACAATTGTTATTACTGATGACGGAGTTGCAACAGGTTCTACTTTACTTGCAGCAGTAGATTTTATAAAAATAAAAGATCCTCAAAAAATAACATTAGCTCTTCCTGTTGCTCCAAAAGATTTTGAAATTGAAAGTGTTGATAAGTCTCTAATAATTATTAGAGATCCGTCTTTATCTGCAATTTCTCAGTATTATAAAAACTTTCCTCAAATTGAAGACAAAGAGATTAAAGAGCTCAAAAGCTTAACAGAAAATATTAAATTCTGAATTACAAATAACAAATAAACTACAAATTTTAAGTTTTAAATTTAAAACAAGCCAACTGTCATCCTCAACTCGATTGAGGATCTGGTTACAGCAGATTCCAAATCCATACTTCGCCAAGGTTACGTATGGCGAGGCAGGTTTGGAATGACATTACTAATTAATTACTTGGTTATTTATTAGAAACTTGCTATGTTTGGGTCAACCTTTTTTGCTTTGTTTAAATACTCAATAGCTTTGTCTGGTTGATTATTTTGTATGTAATAAACATATAACTTTAAAAGTGCATCTCTGGATTTAGAATTCTTATCAAGAATATACTCGAGATTTTTATAATAATTTGAATTTTTTTCATCTTCTGCTATTATATCTTCTTTTAAAACATTACCATATACAGCCTCAAATCTTGGTGAAAATTCATTAAATTCAGGAAGACTTCTTATAGAAAGAAGAAACTCAAGAGCCTGATCATAAAGACTCTGTTTACTTAAGCTAGTATTAGAAAGACTATAATAAACAGGCGAAACATTTTGAGAAAAAATAATATTTCCCAGTAAATATACAATAAGAAGAGCTCCTAAGTAAGGACTTATTTTTTTAAAAATTTTTGTCATTAGAAATATTATATAATTTTTATCATGCAAGATTTTTTCTTTCAAGGATACTTTGATAAAATATTTGCTTTTTTGTTAGCTTTTATAGCAGCTATCTTTGCAGGCATCTTAACCTTTATATTTGTTTACCTAATCATTATCTACTTTAGGCTGAAAAAAAGAGAAAAAAGCTCCCTTGAAACAGTTACGGTTGAAGTTAAACTTTCAAAAGACAACGAAACCAAAATTGACGCAGCAGAGCAAATGTTCACTTCTTTTTCTTCTTTAAAGAAATCAGGCTTTATGTCATTTTTAGATATTGAAGACGTTTTAGCATTTGAGATTATAGGAAAGGAAGCGGAAATAAAATTTTATGTGTCTGCTTCAGCAAAAATCATTGATTTAGTAGAAAAAACAATATATGGTTATTATCCAAGCGCTGATATCAAGCGAGTAGATGAGCCAAATATTTTTTCAGAAGATGGAAAGGTTGAATATTGCGCATTGGTTCAAAAACACTCAGCCTATCTTCCTTTTAAAACTTATAAAGAGCTGCCAACAGACTCGATATCAGGTATAGCATCTGCGCTGTCAAAAATGGACGCTAATGAAGGTGCAGCGGTTCAAATATTAATAAGACCTGTTGATTCATCATGGAAAAAACTAGGAAAAGCATATATTACGTCCGTAAAAAAAGCAGAATCTGATCCTGAAAAAGCAACTTTTAAAACAGATTCAAAAACTTTGGAAAGGATAAATGATAAAGCATCTAAATCTGGATTTGAAACCGTTATAAGAATAGTTGTTTCATCTAAAACTAAAGAAATGGCTAAAAGTCATTTAAAAAATATTAAATCTACATTTTCGCAGTACACATCAGATCTTAATTCTATAAAATCAGCAAAAATATTTTTTAAAGGAGGCTTTATGCTTAATTTTATTTACAAATTTTTTCCTGTATTTAAAAATCCAATATTTAAAAATGTTTCAATATTTTCTTCCGACGAGCTAGCTACCCTTTTCCATTTTCCAAATAAGTCAGTTGAAATCCCACATATAAAATGGCTTAAAGCAAAATCTGCACCAGTCGCAGCAGAAATTTCTCAAAATAAAGGAATGTATATAGGACAAGGTTACTATAGAGGAGTTAGGAGGTCAGTATATATGGACGATGAAGATAGAAGAAGGCATTTGTATATAATCGGAAAAACAGGAACTGGGAAATCTTTTCTTCTTCAAAATATGGCAGTCCAAGATATAAAAGAAGGAAAAGGAGTTTGTGTTATTGATCCTCATGGAGACTTGATAGACGAGATTGTTAAATTTATTCCACCGGAGCGAGCAGAAGATGTTATTTATTTTGATCCTTCAGAAGTTTCAAGACCTATGGGGCTTAATCTTCTTGAAGCGCAAACCGAAGACCAGAGGCATTTTCTTACAACATCAATAATAAATCTTATGTATAAGCTTTACGACCCTCAAAGAACAGGTATTATTGGGCCAAGATTTGAACATGCTGTTAGAAACGCAATGCTTACGGTAATGTATGACGAAGGGGCAACGTTTGTTGAAGTTGTTCGAGTGTTAACAGATGCCAAATATGTTCAAGAACTACTTCCTAAAGTAAAAGATCCAATCGTTAAAAGATATTGGACAGATCAGATAGCGCAAACATCAGACTTTCACAAATCAGAAGTACTAGATTACATAGTTTCTAAATTTGGAAGATTTGTTACAAACAGAACAATGAGAAACATTATTGGTCAATCAAAGTCTTCTTTTGATTTTAGAAAAGTAATGGATGAAGGAAAAATTTTATTAATAAACCTTTCAAAAGGAAAACTAGGGGAAGAAAACTCAAATTTTTTAGGCCTTGTTTTAATTCCAAAAATATTAGTCGCAGCTATGAGTAGGCAAGAAATACCTGAAGAAACAAGAAAAGACTTCTTCTTATATGTTGATGAGTTTCAAAACTTTGCAACCCCGGACTTTGCAACAATTTTATCTGAAGCAAGAAAATATCATTTAAGCCTTATTGTTGCAAATCAGTTTATAGGGCAGGTTGAGGAAGAGGTAAAAAATGCTGTTTTTGGAAACGTTGGAACATTAATTTCTTTTAGAGTAGGAGTTACAGATGCTTCGTACTTACAAAGAGAATTTCAACCAGTATTTACAGAAGCAGACCTAATAAACATAGATAGGTTTAATATTTATATGAAAACTATTGTTAGTAACGAACCTATTCCTCCTTTTTCAGTAGATTTGACAAAAGACTTAACTGTATTAAAAGCACAGGCTAACGATAAGGTCGCACAAGCAATTATTCAACTTTCAAAGTTAAAATACGGTAGACCAAAAGAGCTTGTTGAGGCAGAAATTACAAGAAGGGCAAAGTTATAACCTTATGCTTGGTAATATAAAGGCAGAATTTTTGTCAAAGAAACAGCTATCTCCAGACACCTACGAATTCACCTTTTTATGTAAAGATCCTAAAGAAATTGATTTTCTACCTGGACAGTATTTAATAGTTATCTTTAATATAAATGGGGAAACAATAAGAAGGTTTTATTCAATATCTTCCCCGCTTCGCCAAAGCGATAACGAGGCGAGTGCAAAACAAGAAAAAAATAAAATAGAGTTTATTGTAAAAATATTTGATAGTGGAGTAGGATCTAAATATCTTATGAATTTACAAAAAAATGATGAGGTACAAATGCAAGGACCAGCAGGACTTTTTGTATTAAAAGATAGCTTAAAAAACAAGGTTTTAATTGCAACAGGGACAGGTATTGCTCCTATTTTTTCTATGATAAAAACACATATGAAAGAAATGAAGAGTAAGGTAATGCTTATGTGGGGATTAAGAAAAAACGAAGACATCTATTATTACGACATGTTGCGCGATATGGCTACAAAATATGAAAATTTCTCGTTTGAAATATTTATATCAAGAGAAGAGCCTGCTGAAAACAAAAACATCAGTATTCTACATGGACGTGTAAATAACGGGGTGGATAAGTTAATTGATGATCAAAATGTTGATAAGTCAAATACGGAATTTTATATATGTGGAGATAAAAACACAATGGATTCTATAAGGGGTTATTTGATAGAAAAACAAATCCTTCCCGAGAATATTAAGATGGAGAAATTCACATAGCAAAATAATCTCTAAACCTTAAATCCTAATCTCTAAACAAACTCTAATGTGCTAAATACAAAAGTTCAAAAAAGCTTTTTGAATTTATGGTTTTTGTATTTTGATATTGTTTAGAATTTAGAAATTAGAGATTTTATGTCTTTTTCAGTTTCCTCTTTTGTTTCTTTATCGACTTTTAAAATCTGTTTAAGGGTTGGGTTTTTAATTACTTTATGTTTCTTCATCATTTTATTAATTGTTTTTGGAATATCTAAATATTTAATTTTGTCTTGTAAGAAATATGAAACTGCAATTTCATTTGCAGCGTTTACTACAGCGGGTAGGGTTCCTCCAATTTTTCCAGCATAAAACGCATATTTTAAACAAGGAAATAAGTCATAATTTGGTTTAAAAAATGTTAATGCCGCAATATCTGCTAAATTTAGAACTTTAATATCAGTTGGCAGTCTTTCAGGATAGGAAAGGGCATATTGTATAGGAATTTTCATATTTGGATTTCCAAGTTGAGCCATTACTGATCTATCATCAAACTCAACAAGCGAATGTACAATGCTTTGTGGATGTACTACAACGTCTATTTTTTCATAAGGAACATCATATAGAAAATGAGCCTCAATTACTTCAAAACCCTTATTCATTAGGGTTGCACTGTCTATTGTGATCTTAGCTCCCATGGTCCATGTTGGATGTTTTAATGCATTTTTTAATGTAACTTTTTCCATCTGTTTTAATGTATGGTTTTTGAAAGGACCCCCAGATGCGGTAATTATTATTCTTCTTACCTTTTTAATACCTTCTCCATTTAGACATTGAAATATTGCACTGTGTTCAGAATCAATTGGCATTAATATAATTTTGTTCTTTTTTACTTCTTTCATTATCACTTCTCCTGCTGTGACAAGTGTTTCTTTATTTGCAAGAGCGACATTTTTTTTAGCTTTTATCGCAGCGTAAGTTGGCTCAACCCCAATAGAGCCGACAACAGAGTTAACAACAGTATCGGTTTCTTTTAGACAAGCTATTTTTATTATTCCCTCAAGTCCGCTGTAAACTTTTATTTTTACCACTTTTTGAAGCTGACTAGCTGCTTTTTTATCCATTAAAGCCACTGCTTTTGGTTTGAATTGTGTTATTTGTTTTTTAAGAAGTGCTACGTTTGAGTTTGCAGTTAGACCAACAATTTTAAAATAAGAATGGTATTTTTTAATAACCTCAAGGGTTTGGACGCCAACAGAACCAGTGCTCCCCAAAACACTTAGATGCTTCACGAGGATATTATATCAAAATATTAAATAACAAATTTCAAACTACAAATAAATTCAAAGCATCAAATTTTAAATTTAAAATTTTAGATTTAGAGCTTATTTGTTTACCCTTCGAAGTTCGAAAAACGAAGTAGGGTTATTTGTAATTTAAGATTTGAAGTTTATTTTAGAAGCTTGTTGTAAAAAAATCTAAAGGAATTTGAGGATAAGATTGGAATAGCTCTACTATTTTTGTAATTCCAGATGGCGTTTTAGCTTCAGACTTAATAGTTGTTCCTTGAGTTGGGAGATTTGATGAACCCTCAAAACCTATACGTGTTGAATTAAATATAGATCGAACTACCATTATTTTAGGATTTGGATATTCCATTGCTAATGCAACAGTTTTACATTTAAAATTTACTCCGTCTATTGTAAAGTCTCCAGTTTTTTGGTATACATCATTTTTATCTGATCCTAAGGCAAGCCTATCTCCACCATCTGATATAAATCTTTTTATTGTATATGGATAATTGTCGCCATAAATTATTGTAATTTCTAATGCATCTGCAGAAGAATCTGTACAGCTTGATTTAGATGAATAATAAAGCCAAACGCTTCCACCATATGGGTTAGTAAAATCTAGGTAATCTGATAGATAAAGAGTGTAATGTCCGTTAGGTTGAAGTAAAGGAGATGAAAATTCAGGTTCTTCAACAGCTGTTTTTGTTGCCATTCCTGTAAAATTTTTAAGACCAGTACTTAAACTGCTTATTGCAATACTTTCTCCAGAAGCCTTATTTACGAGCGCGTCAATTCCAGCTTCTGCAGCAGCTAGAGCTTTTTGATTTTCCTCTTCTAGTTTTGAAAGTTGTACATCTGTTTTTGAAGTATAAGACATAGCGAGAACCACAGTTAAAGCAACTGACAATAACATTATTGTAATCAACAAAGCCTGCCCGCGTTTTTTATACATATTAATTAAATTTTAAATAATAAATCTCAAATCACAAATAAGCTTTAAATTTCAAATCTTAAATTTATTTGTTATTTGTTATTTTAAATTTGTAATTTCTGCCTTATTGAATCTCTCTCCAATCATACATAGTTGTTGAAAATAAATTCATATTTAACAATTCTAAATAATGTGAAGGGTCAAATATCATAAATAATCCCGGTCTTTTGGCGTTGCTCCATTCTCTTTCATTACTAAATGAACTTTGGGCGATAAAGTTACCTACGATTTTAATTCCTTGATTTGAAGTTGTGCCAAAATCAAGGCTATCTGCGATAAATAGTCCGTTAGCCGCGGTCATTGTGGTTGGGAATATTATCTTTCCAGTTGCCATTATTATTTGTTGCCCATTTGAAGAGTTAAAAGTTGTTCCTGATAGAGTTAGGTTTCCTATAACAATTAAAACAAGTGGTCTTTTTGACGATACTTGTGCATCGGTTAAAGTGAGGTTTCCTGTATAAATGTTAATCTTGTTTGTTTGAGCATTTGCTATGTCTATTATTTCAACAACGGAAGTAGTCTTTTTAGATCGGGCATACTCCATAAATTTTTCAACTGTATATTGAGGAGAATATGTGGTACCTGTAGTTTTCCATCCATAATTTACTGGATCTGACACAGAGGCTCCGCCAATGGATATATTTTGTCCACTTGTTACACCTGGAGAATTTCCAACAGAATTTTCTAATAAATATCTGTTTCCTGGGTCATCTGAATCATAAGGAGTTAGAGGAGCGTTTGGTATAGGACTATTAATTGATAATATGCCGACTAAAGAGGCGTTTTTAAGCTTAAACCAAGGTTGTGGAATAGGTGTAGGTATTGGCGTATCTGTTGGTATTTCCGTTGGTGGCGGAAGCGTTGGTGGTGTTAATGTAACAACAAAATTAACCCAAGAAGAACAGTTATCAAGCCAAGAATCAATTATTTCTGGAATTTCATTATCAGGCATATCAGCACAAATTCTATATCTATGATTTCCAGTTGTCCCATATACTGCTGTCCATGTAGGACTTCCGCTAATTTCATTTGTTGTATTTCCTGCCCCTATTCCTGTTGTTCTTCGATAAATATCAAATTGTCTATTTGCCGTACCATCTCTTTCATAATCAACCTGGAGTCTTACATTAAAAGCATAACTTGGGAGCTGAGCAGTTCCTAAAGTTCCTTTATTTCTAATCTTAAAGAAAAAATCCATAGCGCTTCCTTCGACTATTGTTATTTCAGGATTACTTCTTGGTTCAACAATCGTCAAATCAGGCAGTGGAACAGGTGTTGGTGGAATAGGTGTTGGTGTTATGATTTTTAAATCATTCCATGAAGAACAATTATCAACCCATGAATCAATTAATTCTGGAATCATGTCTTCAGCAGGAGGATCAGCGCAAATCCTATATGTATGATCTCCAGCTCGTGATGTAGTCCAAGCACTTCCTGATAATTCATTAGTTGTATTTCCTGCTCCTATTCCAGTTGTTCTATTATAAATATTAGTATTAACGTTTGCAGAGATACCATCAGACGGACCGTTGTAATCAATCTGGAGTCTCATATTAAAAGCAGGATTTGCCAGTTGTCCTGTTCCCAAAGTCCCCTTATTTCTTATTTTAAAGAAAAAATCAACATTGTTTCCCAAAACTACTGTAGTTGGTGTATATCTTGGTTCAACACAGGTTAAATCAGGAAGAGGGGCAGCTACAACAAAATTAACTTCTGATGAACAATTATTATCTCCATTCCATTCGTAAACTTCGCTTTCAGGATAATCTGCACAAATTCTATATTTATGGCTTCCAACAACAGCTGTCCATTGATCAACATCTGTCAAAGTTGACGTTGTTGCTCCAGCTGCAATGGAACTTGTATATCGTCTTATATCTTTTTGTACGTTCCAACTACCATCTCTTTCCAAATCTATTTCAAGACGAACGTCAAAATCAGTTCCACCAGTACTTGCATCTCCAATATTTTTAATTTGATATGTAAAATCCACATTATCTCCTTGTGAAATTGAAGATGGAATATTACCAGGATTTATAACCGTCAAATCCGGCCT
>JBDRCK010000024.1:0-3496 GCA_043821785.1 bacterium
ATCGAGAAATTAGTTTGTCTTCTGATTCTCCCTTTTTTTTCTTTACAATAAACATTAAAATCGCCTCCTTTTAAGTTTTTTATATTTTTCTTCATAAAAACCACATCCTTAAGACATATTCTAACAAATGTTTGCTAAATATTAAATATTTGAATTTGGAGGCTCTGGTTTATTTATGGGTGGATTAGCCATATGAGTTTCCTGAGGACTTTCTGGATATCCAGGTGCTTTGGACTGTTGCATGGTTTCTTGTTGAAGAGTTTGTGAGTCGGTTTTGGGATATTCGGGTGCTTCAGGTTTTTCTTTCGGTAGTACTGGTATAAAACTATTTGTCTTTTTCTTTTTCATTTTGAAAAGTCCCACAAGAAGAATTAAAAGGATGAGTAACGAGCCGAGATAGAAAATTTTTTTATTTATTCCAAATATTTTATTGTCTAATACAATTTCTTCCTCTTCTTCCTCTTCTTCTTCAACGGGTAAGGTTTTTTCAATTTTACCGGATGGTGAAGAGTATTCTTCTAGTGTAATGATTTGGGGTTTGGTTGTAGTGTAGTTTGAGTTTGGTTTAAATGTTGTTGGTGATTTTGTTGGAACTATATTGTTATTATTGCAATCACAATCTTCATCATCTGGGCATGAAGCATTTCTGCAAATTCCGTTATAACAAAAAAGATTCGAATTGCAATTACTATTTGAACCGCAAGTTCCTCCACAGTCGTTTGTGTCTTGTGGAGTAACCTGTTTAGTATAGGTAAGATTTGATTGATTTAAATCTCCTGAGAGAATATTTATTCCGTTTGTATCTAAAATTTGAGTAACATTTCTATCAAATGTTATTGAGGATGAACCAGAATCTTTTTTGGCTTGAAACTTTAAAACTGCAAAATTACCCTGTCCTGATTCTGATTGAAAGCTGGCTGAAAAAAAACCATGGATTTCAATTACGCCAAAACTATTTGGGGATGAAAAATTTGAAAAAAAACCACCGTTAGAGACGCTTTTAAGTTCAATATCGTCTGAAGGATAAAGAATTTTGGTTTCAGAACCAAATACATTTGTGCCTTCAGTATCTATTACAAGATTGATTTCAAATTCAGAATCCTTAACTACGGATTTATCACTAGGACTTAGGTAGAGTTTGGCTGCATATACATTGCTTGATACAAAAGAACTAGCCAGTAAAAGGCCTAAAGAAAGTAAAAATGATTTAAAAAAAAATTTAATCTTCGTCATACTTCGTTTCTAAAGTTTGTCTTAAGAGGAACATGTCAGAGATATTTATTTTATTATCATAATTAAGATCGGTTGTCTTTAGGTCATCTTCTGTGATATTTGTTGAAAGTTTTTCCATTAAAGCGTTAATCTGTTGAAAATCATTCACATTTACTACTCCATCCTGGGGTGGTAAATCGCCCGGTTCAATAGGCATTCCTGTAAAATCTAAGTTAAGTTCGCCTTCACTTGGAATGTTTATGTTTCCTGCAAAACCCAAACATCTTTCAGTTTGTCCATAGGGATAGCAGAATTTTTTACTTAAATGTTTTTCGCCTTTTAAGTAAACAATATACCCTGTTGATATTTCATCAAAATAACTTGTGGGAATACCTATTTGTGTAACATATATACCGTTTTTATCATGAAACATTTTAAACGGAATGGATTCATAATCAGCTGAACGTGTTTGTGGGGTACTTTCTCTTCTGAATCTAAGCGTGACTAATGCTTCGTTTGCAGAATCATCACTGACACCCGCAAATTTCATTTTTAGATTAACTATTACGAAAGGCTGTTGGATGGGGCAATCATCTGGACAATTGCAAATGTTTTCTCCTAATCCACAAATATCATTCCCGCATTTAGTGCATATTGTATCGTAGTTTAACTCTGTACAGTCTGGAGGTTGAACATTTGGTATCTCTGTTAATCCAACACAACATTCAGGAGAATCTGTATTTGCAATTCTTATTTGACCCTCGTCTGTGCACACGGTAGGTTCTCCAGTAGCTGCTCTTTTTCTCAAATCAAAGGTTTGACTGACTATTGCCCAAATAAAAAGAGGAAGAGCAACAAATAAGGCTAAGGTTATTCCAATAAAAAGAAGCCTTTTTGTTTCTTTAGAAAGAAACTTAAATTTTGATGTAATTGACATAACAAAATCTATCTTATTATTTATTGTACAAAGGCTTTAGTCAATAGTTGTATATAATCTATGTAAACAGATGAAGTTTTTTTTAACTATTTTTTTAATATTGCCGTTAATTTGTTCCCATATTGGATACGAAGGAACAAAAGTTCTGTTTTTTTTAGTCTTTTCTTTTTTTCTTGCCCTTTATCTATTGCGATTTAAAATTAATGAAATTTTAAAATCACTTAATAAAACAGACTTTATTTATTTTTTTTGGCTTTTCTTTCTTACGATATCAAGCCTTTTGGGTGTTCATCCTACTGAATCAATCCTAGGAGGAAGTTATAGACATCAAGGTGTTCTTTTTTTCTTTTCCTTATGGTTTTGGGGAAAGTTAGTGTTTTTTCTGAATAAAACAAAGAAAAGAAAGATATTTATTCAAAGCTTGATATTTGTACTATTGGTGGAGAGTGTTTTAGTTATATATCAAAAAGTTTTTTCTTTAGGTTTATCTTTTGGTAGACCTTTGGGAACATTTGGTGAGCCCAATGCTATCGCAGGTTTTCTGGTTTTGGCTTCGTTTTTTTTAATTAAGGGTAAAAAGATTTTAAACCTTTCAAAATTAAACTATCTTTTTTTAGCAATCGTTTTTGCCGCGATTATATTGACACAGTCAAGAGCAGGTATATTTTCTTTTATTTTTTTGATTTCTGGGGAAATTGTTATTGAAAAGGTAAAAGTTTCAAGAAAAATATTTTTTTGGATATTGGCAGCAATTACTATAGTTATTTTTGGACTAATATTTAAAAGACCAAATGCGAAGTTTGAAAATAGAACTCTTTTTTTAAGTTTAGCCTGGAATCAAATTTTGGATAAACCCTTTTTAGGATATGGAGCTGAAAGTGGGGAAGTTGTTTTTGATAGAGCGTTTAAAAATGCGGAAATGCCTCTTTTTAATTTTATGGTTGATAGAGCACATAATATTTTTGTTGATGTTGCAATTTGGTCAGGTTTTTTAGGTTTGACAGTATTTTTTGCTTGGGTAGTTTTGGTACTTAAGAATTTATGGAAAAAAGGTAGAAAAGAAACGTTTTTTGCAGCATTAGTCTTTTTAATTTTTGCTTGTTTTCAACCTCTCTCTGTTGTCCACTGGGTATTTTTTATATTGATTATTAATTGGTAATAAGAAATAATAAATGTTAGTATATTTACTATATGGCAAAAGTAAAGAAAGCATTAATTACTGGAATAACAGGCCAGGACGGAAGCTACTTGGCAGAATTTCTTCTTAATAAGGGATATAAAGTTTCTGGAATGGTTAGGCAGACAAGTGCTCTTTTGTATCCCAATATTGGTCGTATTCAACAGAGA
>JBDRCK010000025.1:0-61080 GCA_043821785.1 bacterium
CTTGAAGTACAGGTAAGTTTTTAGCTTGTTCAATCATTTTAGTTTGTTGAGCTTTAGTTAGACTTTTAGGTTCTATTTTATTTGTTGTTTTTGCGGTTGTTTCTATATTTGTTTTTTGTAAAGTATTTTGCGTACTCTCACCGATTTTATTCAATCTTGCAAGAAGGACAGAAACTACAATTAAGACCATTAGTACAACAAAAGATGTGAATATTGCGATTTTAACTCTATTCATAACCTTGACTTTTATATATAATTTAGTGAAAATATAACTCTATATGTCACAAAAAAATTATACCCCACTTGATATAAATAAACTTGGAAAACAGACTAAAACAGCTGTAAAAAAGCCTTATAAAAGTAATTTAAGCACGATTCTTATAATAATTGCTATTATTACAGCGATAATCATAGCTTTTGTTTTAATATTGCTTATTCAACAAAAATCACAAGTTGCTCCAGAAAATACAATAACCCAACCACAACCAACAGTAATTGAATCACCAACACCAATACCTACGGTTGAACCTGAGCCAACTATTGCAGCTACTTCTGAAGCAGAACCAACTCCAGAAGCTCAAGAAGAAGCAATTCCACCTTCACAAATAATTACGCCATAAGCTAGAATAAAAGAATGGCACTTCCCTCAATTATTTTCTTAACACAAGTGATACTTTTATATTTTGTTTCAAGACTTGTAGTTAAGAATTTATACTCTTTTTTTAGCATATTTGTAAAAAGTCAAAAAATAGTGTTCTCTTTAGTTTCTTTATTATATTTTCCAGGGACGATAATACATGAGATGTCACATTTTTTAGCTGCTATGGCGCTATTTTTAAATATTAGAGATATTAGACTTTTTCCTCAATTTGATGATGAGAATATTAGACTTGGAAGCGTGACTTATGAAAAAAAAGACTTTGTTAGAAGTATTTTAGTGGGGATTGCTCCTTTTACCTTTGTACTTTTTATATTTTTTATTATTTCGTTTTATAACTTATATCCAACAAGCAATTTAGGATTGAACATACTATTTGGATACTTAATTTTTTCAATTTCCTCAACTATGTTTTCTTCAAAAGCAGATCTTGTAGATTTAATTTATATTATTCCATTAGCTATAATATTAGTTGGAGCAACATATCTATTTAATTTAAATATTAATTATTTATTTAATAATGTAAATGTAGATAAAATAGTAACGATTTTTTTTACCAAAGTAAATTATTATTTGTTCTTTTCTTTAGCTATAAATCTTGTATTATTAACAGTAATAAAACTAACAGTTTTTTTATCAAAAAATAAATAATGATAGACAAAGTTTTTGCTCAACAATTAAACGTAGGAGGGAATAATATTCAAGGTCCTCTAGTAGGGGTTGATAGTCTTGGGGATGTTATTTCTGTAATTTTGCCACTTTTGATAATTGCAGCTGGAATAATCCTTTTTTTTATTTTGCTTTTAAGTGGAATTCAAATTATGACATCTGCAGGAAACCCTGAAAAGCTAAAAGCAGCAGGTGCTAAGATAACATGGTCGTTGGTTGGATTTGTAATGTTAGCCCTTTCTTATATCATAATAAAATTAATATCTAATATTTTTGGTCTTGGTCAAGGACTTTTTTAAGAGGAACTTATAGCTTATGCTTCTAAAGAAAATAGATCTTCATAATTTCAGAAATTTCAAAAATAACGAATTTATTTTTAACCCCCTACTGACTTTAATTATTGGTGAAAATTCAAAAGGAAAAACTAATATTTTAGAAGCTATATATTTTTTAATATTTGGCATAGGATTTAGAGAAAGTAGAGAGGTGGAGCTTATAAATTTTGATAATTTAAAGCAAGCGTGGGTGGGGGGAGAGTATTCTTTAGGAGATGTGAAAATGGAATTTAAAGTAGTTTTAAAGGCAACGGGAGAATCTATAAAAAAGTTTTTTATGATTGAGAATACGCAAAAAAAACACTTTCAATATTTACAAGAACAAACAAAAACAGTTCTTTTCACTCCCCAACAAATAGAAATTCTTACAGGTTCTCCTAATAAACGCAGAAACTATATTGACGTGACTATTTCTTCATACGACTTTGAATATAAAAAAAGGCTTAATAATTATGAAGGAGCTTTGCGAAAAAGAAACAAGATACTTGAGAGATCTTCGTATGGTTCAGATTTTGATGATGAAATTTCTTTTTGGAACAAGTTTCTTATTGAGCAAGCAAACTATATAACAAATAAAAGAAATGAGTATTTTAATTTTTTAAATAAAAATAACAAAATTAATAGCTATGAATTCAATATAAAATATCTTAAAAACGAATTCTCAAAAGATAGATTATTGCAGTATAAAAATTTAGAGCAAAGAATAAAAAGGACAGTAATTGGTCCACAAAAGGATGATTTTGAAATTTATATTGAACACAGTGATAAGGAAGAAAAGAATGTTCAAAAATTTGGATCAAGAAGCGAACAAAGACTTTCAATATTATGGTTAAAATTCAATGAAATAAATCTTTATGAAAAACATTACAAAATTAAACCTATTCTTTTGTTTGATGATGTTTTTTCAGAACTAGATACTAAAAATAAAAAGTTAGTTATACATCTTCTTAAAAAATATCAAGCAGTAGTAACAACGACTGAAGTAGAAGTAGTTCATATTGCCGAGATACCTAAATCTATAATAAAGCTGTGAACATGTGACATATAACGTGTAACGTGTAACATGAAACACGGAAAAGGACATATAGAATGTAAGATATTTTTGTCCCCCGTAACTTAGCATTTGCCTTTTCAGTATTACTCATACATGGCTCATACTGCGTTTACTGGAGGATTTAAGAAAGAGTAGTACTAACTAACGCATTAACTCGTTAACTCTTTCTAAAGCGGATTTATCCCGCCGTAGTCCGACGAAGTTATCCGCCTTCGCTCTAATGAGCTTCGGCGGACGAAGGCGGAGGGTACAGGATTTGAACCTGTGATCTTCTTACGAAGAAACGAGTTTTCGAAACTCGCGCTTTAAGCCACTCAGCCAACCCTCCAATTCGTATTTTACTAAATAATTAGCTTAATTATGTGCTGTTTACATAATTTTGTAGACTATAATCCATAGACAGATCGTTAACTAAATGCTAACTTTAATCTCTAAACTCTAATCTCTAAATCCTAAACAAATTCAAATGAATAAAGTTCAAAACACAAAAAAATACGACTTAGAAGAAAGAACGTATAAGCTTGCAAAAGAAATTCGAGATTTTATTAAAGAAATTCCTAAAAATAGTTCAAATAATATTTATATATCTCAACTTATTAGGTCTTCAAGTTCAATTGGAGCAAATTTTATAGAGGCAAATGAAGCATTAAGTAAGAAAGACTTTTATCATAGGGTAAAAATATGTAGAAAAGAAGCAAAAGAAACCGAATATTGGCTTTTGTTAATAGAAGTCTCTTCTGGTTTGTTTTTGCAAAAAAAATTGAATTATTTAATTCAAGAAGTTGGTGAACTAATGAAAATATTTGGCGCAATTATTTCTAAAGGCTAGCTTTTGAATTTATATTTTTTGTATTTTAGTATTGTTTAGAGTTTAGAAACTAGAAATTAGAGATTATTTTCTTATAATGTTGTATGAAAATTAAAGATATCTATAAAGGCGATAGGCCAAGAGAAAGACTTCTTAAATTTGGACCAACGAAATTAAAAGATTTTGAATTGTTAGCAATAGTTATTGGAAATGGTACAAAGGGTAAAAATGTAATTGAACTTTCAAAATCTATTTTAAGGAATCGTTCAGTTAAACATTTAGCAAAACTAGAATTTAATGAATTATTAAAAATTAAAGGAATAGGAAGCGTTACAGCTTCAAAAATATTTGCGGCCATAGAATTCGCAAACCGAATTAAGAATAAATCTAGCACAATTATTTATTCTCCAAATGACATATGGAAAGAATTAAAAGATACAGCATATAAAAATAAAGAGTATTTTATTGTTTTTTGCTTAGACTCAAGAAATAAAATAATTAAAAAAGAGTTAATTTCTATTGGTACTTTAAATACAAGCCTTGTCCACCCAAGAGAAGTATTTGAACCAGCAATTAAAAATTTATCAGCGCAGATAGTGATAGCACATAATCATCCTTCAGGAGATGTAAATCCGTCAGAAGAAGATATTGAGATTACAAATAAACTTTTAAAAGCAGGAATATTGCTTGGAATTCAAATAATGGATCATGTTATTGTTTCAAAAAATAAATTTTTAAGTTTTAAAGCAAGAGGATATTTATAATGTAAAATATCTTCATGTCAAATAACGCTTTACTATCCGATAATAAGAAAAAAGTAGAAATCATTATTAAAACATTAAAAAAACTTTTTCCTACAGCAAAAACAGTTCTTAACTATTCAAACAACTTTCAACTTCTTACAGTGGTTGTATTATCGGCTCAATGCACAGACAATATGGTCAATAAAGTTACAAAAGAACTTTTTAAAAAATATAAAAAAGTTGAAGATTTTGCAAAAGCCGATATTCAACGATTTGAAAAAGAAATAAAATCTACAGGGTTTTATAGAAATAAGGCAAAAAATATAATAAACAGTGCGAAAATAATTGTTAGAGATTACAAAGGGAACGTTCCCAATAGTATGAGTGAATTATTAAAATTACCCGGAATTGCAAGAAAGAGCGCAAACATAATTCTTTATTTAGCACATAGAAAAATAGCTGGAATC
This sequence comes from bacterium, assembly GCA_043821785.1. Taxonomy (GTDB): domain Bacteria; phylum Patescibacteriota; class Microgenomatia; order UBA1406; family GWC2-37-13; genus JBBEDP01. The sequence continues at coordinate 4,735 of JBDRCK010000025.1, forward strand.
GCAGTTGACACTCACGTTATAAGATTATCGAAAGTTTTAGGTTTAAGTCAAAATACCAATCCAGAAAAAATCGAGAAAGATTTAATGGAGATTTTACCAAAAAAAGAATGGATGGATTTTAATTTTAGACTTGTAGATTATGGAAGAAAATATTGTATGGCAAAAAAACATGATCATGGAAATTGTCCATTAACCCCATTAATTTCGTAGTCTTCTAATCACTGCTTTTACTACCCCGAAAATATTCATCTCCTGCATAGGATAAAAAGATGGGTATTTAGGATTAGCTGCCTCTAGATAATAGCTTCTTTTTTGTGAATTTCTTCGAAGTATCTTTAAAGTCCACTCATGATCTATTTCAGCAAGAACAATATCTCCTGGAAAAGGTTTTACATTTTTGTTTACAACTACTAAATCACCATCCATTATTCCTTCTCCAATTAATGAATCACCTCTAACTGTGAATAAGAAAGATGTTACAGGGTCATCAATTAAATATTCATCAAGTGTCAGATATTTCCTATCTTCGTCAGCAATAATAGGGAAACCTGCAGGTACTGTTCCAAGAACAGGAATACCAAAAAACTTAGAGGAAGGAGATAGGGTTTTTCCTACTTTTCTAATAAAACCAAGATCTGTAAGTTTAGATATAGTTTTAAAAACAGAGTTTTTTGATGATACTGAAAAAAGAGTAAGCATTTCCTCATAAGTTGGAAGCCTACGATATTTTCTAAAGAATTTTTTTAATTTGTTTAGTCTTTCTTTTATCATAATTTTAGGTGAATGCTTGTTCACCTAGTATAATACAATGTAATTGACATTGTCAATTGCATTGAAACTCTAAATTCTAATTTCTAAATTCTAAAACAAAGAGTTTTTTTATTTTGAACATTTATGTTTTAATCTTGTTTAGAGATTAGAGTTTAGAGATTAGAGTTTAGAGATTACTGGTTTAATATTTTTCATTGTGAAGTTTTACTTTTCCGTTTTCAATTGTAATGTATTGACCGAGTCCATGTTTTATAAATCCACTGTTTATAAAATGGTTTTTTTCATCAATTTCCATATAATGAGAATGTCCACAGATAAGATATTCATTTTTTTTAAGATTCACAGATACCTTTTTTTTCATGTTGGTATTAAATCTTTTATATAAAATACCAACACCTTTTATTCCAATTGTATAAATACCGGCTTTTTCTAAATAATAAAGAAATTTATTTATGAAGTTAGGCATTCTTTTAAAATATCTATCCCAGAGGGGAGTTATTTTGTCTCCATGCTCTATATAAAAAGTTTTATTTCCTGATTTTAGTTTAAAGCTTTGTTGTTGCTTAATGGAAAACAACCCTGTTTTTTTATTTGAATATTCTAATTTATCATGGTTTCCTAAAAGATATATGGCGTTTTTACTTTTTAAAAGTTTAAATAGGTTTGACCACTTTGATTTTGTAAAGTCGTTAATATTAAAATTATATCCTTCCCAAAAATCTCCATTAATAATAATTTTGTCTGCAGATTTAACAATTTTTTTTAAAAAGTTAAGCTTATTTCTGTTAAAAGAATTGCTTAAGTGAGAATCAGAAAAAATAAGATATCTCATATTTTAAATCTTACTGTCTGAAAGTGAATGTACTATGTTTTGTGAAACTTCTTCATAGTGTGAAGGTTCCATATATGACACTCCTCGTCCTTCTGTAAGAGATCGAAGAATTGTTACATAACCTGACAGTTCCGCAAGGGGTGCATAGGATTTTATTATGCTAGATTTACCTTTGGACTCCGTGCCTAAGATTTTTCCACGTTTACTTGAAATGTCGCCAATTACAACACCCATATATTCTTCTGGCACAGTCACTTCAAGTTTCATTATAGGTTCTAGAAGAATAAGACCTGCTTTTTTAGCACCGTCTTGAAAAGCCATAGATCCTGCAATTTTAAAAGCTATATCTGAAGAATCAACATCATGAAAACTTCCATCATAAAGAGTTACTTGTAAATCAGTCATTGGATATCCAAGTAGTATTCCTTTTTCCATTGCTTCTTTAACACCTTTTTCAACAGAAGGAATAAATTCTCCAGGAATTGTCCCTCCCTTAATTGCGTTTATAAATTTAAAGCCTTCATCTCTGCCAAGAGGCTCAAGTTTTAGCAGACAATGTCCATATTGACCTCGACCCCCTGACTGTTTAATATATTTTCCTTCAGCTTGTGATGGTTTTGATATTGTTTCTTTATATGCGACTTGAGGTTTTCCAATATTTGCATCCATACCCATTTCAGTTTTCATACGGTCTACTAAAATCTCAAGGTGCAATTCTCCCATTCCAGAAATAATTGTTTGATTTGTTTCTTGGTCAACTTTTACTCGAAATGTTGGATCTTCTTCTGATAATCTTTGTAGTGAATAAGACAATTTCTCTTGATCCGCTTTAGTTTTCGGTTCTATTGATAGAGAAATAACAGGTTCAGGAAAAGTTATTTGTTCAAGAAGTATTGGATGTTCCGGGTCAGCTAAAGTGTCTCCTGTTGATGTTTCTTTGGGACCAACTAAAACAACAATTTCTCCAGAATATGCCTTATCGACTTCTTCTCTTTGATTTGCATGCATTAAAAGCAATCTACTTACTCTTTCTTGTTTATTTTTAGTAACGTTGTAAAGGTATGATCCAGACTTTAATTCTCCAGAATAAATTCTTGCATAAGTTATTTTTCCAACATGAGGATCAAGCTGTATTTTAAAAGCTAGAGCTGAAAAGTTTTCATCAGATCGGAGCTTTCTAATTTCTTCTTTCTCTGTATTTGGATTAATTCCTTTTATTTCATTAAGATCTTGAGGAGAGGGGAGATAGTCAATTATCGCATCAAGAATTGGCTGAACCCCTTTGTTTCTTAATGAAGTGCCCGCATATATAGGTATGATTTTATATGCAATAGTTGCTGCTCGTAGAGCTTTTTTTATTTCATCAACTTTAAGTTCTTCTTGATTTAAATATTTTTCAAGTAAAGTATCATCGGTTTCTGCAGCTTTTTCAATAAGTTCGGCTCTTAATATTTCAAACTTTTCTTTTAAATCATTTGGTATTTCATCGGATATTGAATATTTTGTACCTTCTTTATCTTGATCCCAAATCAAAACCTTTTTATTTAAAATATCTATAACTCCTTTAAAAGTATCTTCTTTTCCTATTGGATAAGTCATAATTACTGGATTTGCACCTAATCTGTTTTTAATTTCAGATACAGTTCCTTCAAAATTTGCACCAAGTTTGTCCATTTTATTAATAAAACAAACTCGAGGTACTTTATATTTATCTGCTTGTCTCCAAACCGTTTCTGATTGACTCTGAACCCCTTCTTCAGCATCAAAAACCACAATACCACCATCAAGAACTCTTAAGGATCTTTCAACCTCTGCAGTGAAATCTACATGTCCTGGAGTATCAATAATATTAATTCTTACATCTTTCCAAAAAGTTGTTGTTGCAGCAGAAACAATAGTAATCCCTCTTTCTCTTTCTTGTTTCATCCAATCCATTTGTGTGGTTCCTTCATCAATATCTCCTATCTTATAGCTTCTTCCTGTATAAAAAAGAATTCTTTCTGTTGTTGTTGTTTTACCAGAATCTATATGTGCGATTATTCCAACGTTTCTGATTTTATCTTGCGGAACGTTTCTATCTTTTGTTGTAACGAATATTTTTTGAGCCATGAGTGTAAATTTTAAATAATAAATTTCAAATCACAAAAAAACTATAAAGTCTAAAATATTTTCTATTTATTATTCATTTGTTATTTGTAGTTTCGAATTTATAATTTTTACTTTTTACCACTTAAGATGAGAGAAGGCTTTGTTTGCTTCAGCTAATTTTTCAGTCTCAATTTTTTTATTTACTGCATCACCTTGATTATCTGCTGCATCTATTAGTTCTCTATATAATTTATTTGAAAAAGACTTAAATTCTTTATTTGATTTTGCAGAAGCTTTTTCTATAATCCAGTTAAGCGCTAAGTAAGTTCTTCTTTCTTTTCTTACCTCAATAGGTATTAGATAAGAAGCTCCTCCAAGCCTACGTGGTTTAACTTCATGTTCAGGAGCGACATTAGCTATTGCTTTATCTAAAATTCTTATTGGGTCCTTATCTTCTTTTTTGATTCTGTCAAATACTTCATATACAATTTTTTCAGCAACTGTTTTTTTACCATGTTTCATAATATAATTTATTAATTTTGAAACTTCTAAATTTTGGTGTATTTGATCGCGTTTAACAGCTCTTTTTTTATATGATCTTCTAGGCATTATAGTTTTGAATATTAATTAATAATTTTATGAGGTTGATGATTTATCAGACTTAGTACCGTATTTAGATCGAGAAGTTTTTCTTCCATCTGTGCCACTAGTATCATATTTTCCTCTAACGATATGATATTTTACACCTGGTAAGTCTTTTACTCTTCCGCCCCTAACCAAAACAATCGAATGTTCTGCTAAATTATGTCCAACTCCTGGGATATACGCAGTGACTTCTGTTTTATTTGATAATCTTACACGTGCAACTTTTCTAAGAGCAGAATTTGGTTTTTTTGGAGTCATAGTTCTAACCACAATACAAACACCCCTTTTCATAGGGTTTAAAGTTTGCACATATTTTCTTTTTTGATAATTATAAGAAGATTTTAGAGCGACAGCTCTTGATTTTTTAGTTTTCTTTCCTCTCTTCTTTTTTATCAACTGGTTGATTGTGGGCATAATTGCTTAAAAAATTTCCATAATACTTATCAATTAACTCCTTTGTGACAGGGATAAGTCTTCCAATTATAACATTTTCCTTTAGGCCTAACAAGTAATCTACCTGTCCTTTTATAGCTGCTGAACTTAATACAGAAGTTGTTTGCTCAAAAGAGGCAGCTGATAACCAAGAGTCTGTATATATAGCTGCTTTAGTAATTCCAAGAATAGATACCTTTCCAACGGCAGGTTTTGCTCCTTGGGCTAATACTTTTTTATTTTCTTCTTCAAATCTTATTTTTGACACAACTTCATCTTTGATAAATACAGTATCACCTTCATCTTCAATAATAATCTTTTCACTCATTTTTCTAATTATTATTTCAAAATGTTTATCATGAATCATAATACCTTGTGAGTCATAAACTTTTTGAACCTCATTTAAAAGATATATTTGAGCACTTCGCAATCCTTTAATAGATAAAACGTCATTTATAGCTAAGTATCCTTCGGAGAGAGGAGTACCGCGAACAATAAGTTCACCATCTTTGATTTTAAGATTTTGTGATATTGGAATTAAAAATTCTTGCTCTTCCTCTTTTTCTTTTCCTGTTGAGCGAACTTTTACCATATAAACTTCTTTTTCTGTGTCTTCTTTTATTGAAATTTTTCCATCAAATTCTGCAATAGGAGATATAACTTTTGGAGTTCTTGCTTCAAAAAGTTCTTCTACTCTTGGTAATCCTTGCGTAACGTCTGATATTACAATTCCTCCAAAATGTCTTACTCGCATCGTAAGCTGTGTTCCGGGTTCACCAATTGACTGTGCGGCCATTACTCCAACAGGAACTCCCATCTCAACAACATTATTTGTAGCAAGATCAACACCATAACAATTTCTACACATTCCATATTTCGACTTACAATAAAGAGGTGATCGAACAATTATTTTAGTTATTTCTTCCTTAACAATTAAACCTATATTTGAGTCGTCAATTAATTCATCTTTTTTAAGAATAACTTTTTTAGATTTTGGTGATAATACATCTTGGAAGACATATCTTCCTTTTATTCTATCCAAAAATCTCTCACTTCTTTCTTGGCTTCGTGTTATTGTCATTCCGTCTTCAGCATCACAATTATCTTCTTTGATAATCATATCGTGAGAAACGTCAACTAACCTTCTTGTTAGATAACCTGCATCAGCTGTTTTTAAAGCAGAGTCTGTTAACCCCTTTCTAGCACCTCGTGCAGAAATTACATATTCAAATATTGATAAACCTTCTCTATAATTTGATTTTGTAGGAACGTCAATAATTTTACCAAGCGGATCAACAACTAATCCTTTCATAGCAGATAATTGTTTTAACTGTTCTCTTGATGCTCTTGCTCCCCCAGACTTTATTATTATTTTTACAGGATTTTCATCGTCAAGTGAGTCCCACGTTTTATCAGCGAGTTTTTCTGTTGTTTCTATCCAGAGCTTATTTGAATATCTTCTTTTTTCTTCCATAGTAACAAGGCCTTGATTATAATTTTTATTTAATTTTTCAATTTCTTTTTCTGTTTGTTCAACTATTTGTTGTTTTTCTGGAATAATATCACAATCAAAAACAGAAGCTGATAGACCAGAAGAAATTGTAGCTCCCCAAAAACCTACCTCTTTTAGACTATCTATTAATTGTCCAATTTTTTCATTCTCTTTAAATATTTTCATAGCCTGAACAATAATTTCTTTAACATCGGAGGCTTTGATTTCTTCATTTATAAATCTTAATTCTTCAAATAAAGCTTGATTTACTAAAATTCTTCCAACTGTTGTTCTAATAGCTTTTCCTTTTATAACAACATATAAAGGTTCTCTAAGTTCAATTTTTGCTAAATGGTACATAGATATTGCGTTGTCTTCACTAGATGCAGTTTTTATGTTTTCATTTTTTGCATCTTTATATTTTGTATTTATAGTAGTGAGGTAATAAATTCCAAGCGCCATTTCTTTATTTGGTAATACTATTGGAGTACCGTCGGAAGGTTTTAGTAAATTATGATACGGAAGCATTCTTTTTTTAACTTCATCGATTGAGTTGTTTGAAAGAGGAAGAAATACTCCCATTGCATCTCCGTCAAAGTCTGCATTATAACCTGCACAAACAGTAGGATGAAGTTTAATAGCATAAGAATCTGTTAAAACTGGATAAAATGCAAGTATTGAAAGTTTATGAAGAGTAGGGGCTCGATTTAAAAGTACTGGATGATTTTTTGTAACTTCTTCAAGTATGTCATAGATAACAGGTTCTTTTTGTTCTAAAAAGCTTTTTGCACTTTTAATATTTGGAGCAAGACCTCGCAAAATAATTTCTCTTAGCAAATGTGGTTTAAAAAGCTCAATTGCCATTTCTTTTGGTATACCACACTGATCAATCTTTAACTCTGGACCTACAATAATTGTTGATCTTCCAGAATAATCAACTCTTTTACCAAGAAGATTTTGTCTAAAACGTCCTTGTTTTCCTCTTAATACATCGGAAAGTGACTTTTGTACTTTATATGCAGCACCTCTTGTTCTGGCCCTTCCTCTTGATTTTTGAAGATCGAGAAGTGAATCAACTGATTCTTGAAGCATTCTTTTTTCATTTCGAAGAATTATTTCAGGTGCTCCTAAATCAATTAGCTGTTTTAATCTATTGTTTCGGTTAATAACCCTTCTATAAAAGTCATTTAAATCTGATGTTGCAAACTTTCCTCCAGGAAGTTGAACAACAGGCCTTAAATCAGGTGGAATTACTGGAAGTACTGTAAGTATTGTCCAGGCAGGTGTTGAACCACTTTTTATGAATGATTCTAGAACACGTGCTTTTTTTAAAAGCTTGTTTCTTTTTTCTCCTTTTGCTTCTGCTAAATCGTTTAGTGCTTTAGCATATGATTTTTGGAGATCAAGGTCTGATAAAAAATCAAATATAACTTCTGACCCCATTCCTACTTTTAGAAAACTAGCTAACATTTTTTCTTTGAAAAATAGGTAATCTTCTTCTTCTAAAACGTCGTATTGTTTTAATGATTTAGTGATTTTAATCATTCTGTCGTAAAAAGCAGATATTTTAGATTTTTTCTCTATATATTTATTTGATAATTTTTTATTTTGCTCCTTTTCTTTTAGGGTGAGTTCCTGCATTGCGAGTTCTTTTTGTTCATTATTTGTAAGTTTTTTAACTAAACCTTCCTTTTGTTCCAAAAAGCTTTTATGTAAATCATCTTTTTGTTTTTTTAAATTTTCTTCTTCTATGTCAATTTCAAACTTTTTAATCCCCTCAAGTTTTTTTTGAGTGTCTTTTTGTTTTTCTTTATCAGTATTTGTTACTAAATAAAGTGCGGAGTAAATAATTCGTTCAAGTGATTGAGCAGGGAGACTTATAAGAATTGGTAGGGGAGCATTTGCACCTTTAAAGTACCAAATATGAGCAATAGGAGAAGCTAACTTTATATGTCCCATTCTTTCTCTTCTTACAGCTGCTGTGGTTACTTCAACACCACATCTATCACAAACAATACCTTTATATCTGATTCTTTTATACTTTCCGCAATAACATTCATAATCTTTAGTTGGTCCAAATATTCTTTCATCAAATAAGCCGTCTTTTTCTGGTCTCAACGTTCTGTAATTGATTGTTTCAGGTTTAGTAATTTCTCCTTTTGACCAAGATAGAATATCTTCTGGAGAAGCAAGTCTAACCTTCAATCCTGAAAAATCTAAATTATCTGTATCTTCCATTTATTTAATATAGTCAATTGATAACCCTAGAGCGTTTAGTTCTTTTAATAAGACGTGGAATGATTCAGGTACGCTAGATTGTGGAATATCCAAACCTTTAATTATTGATTCAAATGCCTTAACTCTTCCTCTTAAATCATCACTTTTTATAGTAAGAGTTTCTTGAAGTGTAAATGGAACTCTATGCGATTCTAGTGCCCAAACTTCCATTTCTCCAAATCTTTGTCCACCCATTTGTGACTTTCCTCCAAGCGGTTGTTGTGTAACTAATGAATAAGGTCCGACAGATCTTGCATGAAATTTATCTTCGATCATATGTATAAGTTTCATAATATATCCAATACCTACAAGTGCATTTTTGTCAAATGGTCTTCCAGTTTTGCCATCATAAAGTACTCTTTTTCCATCAAGAGGAACTCCGAGCTTTTCGAGACCTTTGATTATTAAATCCTCTTGAATTCTTTCGAATACAGGGAAAGCCATTTTAAGATTATTACCCTTAGCAATAATACCTGTTAGTGTTTCATATAATTGTCCAAGATTCATTCTTGACAGTATAGATAGAGGAGATATGATAATATCAACAGGCGTTCCGTTTTCAAGATAAGGCATGTCCCAAACTGGTAGGATTTTTGAGATAACACCTTTGTTACCATGTCTACCTGCGAGTTTATCTCCAATGTTGATTTTTCTAAGTTGCGCAATAGTTACAAGCATTCTTTTTATAATGCTTGGTTCAAGTTCATTTGGATCCTTTTTAGCATCGATAACTTGAATATCAACAACTGTTCCTTTTTTTCCATAAGGTACTCGCAGTGAAGTATCTTTGACATCTTTTGCTTTTTCTCCAAATATTGCACGAAGTAATCGTTCTTCAGCAGATAGTTCTTTTTCTCCTTTTGGAGCCACCTTACCAACCAATATGTCGCCACCTTTTACTTCAGTTCCAATTATTACAATGCCATCTTTATCAAGATTTTGGAGAACTTCCTCTCTAACATTTGGAATATCTGCTGTAAGCTCTTCAGGACCGAGTTTTGTATCTACAACATCAATTACAAATTCTTCACTTGAGATAGAGGTTAAAATATCTTCTTTAACCAATCTTTCAGAGATTACAAAACCATCTTCATAACCAAGTCCGTTAAGAGAGGTATAGGCAATTACAAGATTTTGACCTAATGCAAGCTTACCACCTTCTGAGGCAGGACCATCAATTATAATATCTCCTTTTTTAACAGATTGATTTTGGTCAACTGCGACTTTTTGATCAAATACAATATCTTTATTTGTTTTTATAAATCTTTCAAGGTCATATTCAAATTTTTTACCATTTTTCCCCTTAAGAATTATTTTTTCAGAGTCTACATATTCAACTTTTGCGTCTTCTGGAGCATAAACTGTTCTTTTTAGTGCAGATGCTATTTTTCCCTCTAAACCAGTACCTATAAGAGGAGACTGTGGTTTAACTAGAGGAACTGCTTGACATTGCATGTGGGTACCCATTAAAGCACGACTTGCGTCATCATTTTGTAAAAAAGGAATAAGTGCGGCTGCTGCTCCAATTACTTGTCGTGGAGATACGTCTATAAGGTTTAATTTTTCTACTGGAACTTCAATTATATCTCCCATATGCCTTGCCACTGTTTTTTCATCAGATATCATTCCGTCATTATCCATATTTAAAATATCAGAAGCTATATAATACTTTTCTTCATCATCTGCTTGAAGATAAACCAATTTATCTGTTATTCGAAGTTTTTCTTTTCCTCCTTTTTTAACCTTTTCAATTATCCTATATGGAGTTTCAATAAATCCAAAATCATTAACTTTTCCATATAGTGACAGATATGTTACAACTCCAATATTAGGACCTTCTGGTGATCGAATTGGACATATTCTTCCATATTGAGAAGAAGATATATCTCTTATTGAAAATGAAGCTCTTTCTTTTTCTATTCCTCCTGGTCCACCAACTGTTATTCTTCTTAGATTATCAAGTTCTGAAAGAGGATTTGTTTGGTCTACAATTGTTGAGAGTTGGCTTGTTCGGAAAAAAGAATTTAAAGCTACTGTAAGTGGCTTTGAATTAACTATTTGTGAAGGGTTCACAGTAGTATCTGCTGTTACTAAGCTCATTCTTTCTTTTATTTCTCTTTCAGCTCTTACCATACCGACTCTAATTCCATACATTCCAACAAGTTCTCCAACGGTTCTTAATCTTCTATTTCCTAAATGGTCGATATCATCAAAATTACCTTTTCCAGCAGTTATACCAATTAAATATTTAATCGTTTCTATAACATCAGTTTTAGTTAATAAATAACCAGTATCTGAAGCTTTAAGATCAAGCCCGAGTTTTTTGTTTATCTTATATCTTCCAACTTCAGAAAGAGAGTATCTTCTTGAATTAAAAAACAAATTATCTAAAGTATCGTATGCATTTTCTAATATTAAAGGTTCTCCTGGTTTAACTTTTTTATATATTTCAAGAACCGCATCATCTTTACTTTGAGTTGCGTCTTTGTTTAATGTAGGGAGAAGATATTTTTCAATCATTTGGTTATCAAATTCTTTGAAGTGATTTAATATATCTGCTTTTGATTCACCTTCAAAAGATTTGATTAAAGTACTTGCTAAAAACTTTCTTTTTTTATTAATTTTTACTTCAATAAGGTTGTTTTTATTTATAGTGATATCTAGCCATGCTCCAATATATGGCCTTATTTCTGCGTTGTATAATGTGAGGCCGGTTGTTTTATCAATTACTGCTGTAAAGAATACTCCAGGAGATCTAACTAATTGATTTATGATAACTCTTTCAATACCATTTATAATAAAAGTACCTTTATCAGTCATTCTTGGAAGATTGAAAAAGTAAACGTCTTGTTTTCTTTCTGAACCAGTTTTTTTATTAACAATTCTTAGCTTTATATAAACAGGGATGTCAAAGGTTAGTTTCTTTTTAATACAAACATCAAGAGGATAGCGTGGATCTCCAAAATAAATTCCTTCATAATTTAAAGTGAATTTTTTTCCAGTGTAGTCATCTATAGGAAAAAACTCACTTATAATTTTTTCAAGGGAAGAATTTAAAAAATTTGACCAGGAGTTTTTTTGTACTTCAATTAAATCTAAAGATTCAAATTGATATTCAGGTTTTCCTATTACAATCTCTTTTGCGATTTTACTTGAATCAATACTTGTCTTTGCTTTTCTAATTCTTGGCATTGGGTAGTTTACTGGCTGTTAGAGGGTAAATTCTAAGATAAATAAATCATCCCCAATACAATAGGGGATGAAAAACAATCCTGATAATATACAACATTATTAAGCCTATGTCAAGCTTAATAATTCAATATCCTATTTTATTTATTTTTTGCTCGTTTGCTATTTTTTTTATTTTTATCTAAAATTTTAAAAATTTTAGAAATGCTTTTAAAACCTATAAAAAAACTGACCATTTCTTTAAATTTATAACCTAATCCTTGTCCCATTTTTTCAACACTATCAGCGATGGAGTTAATTTTCTTCAACGCCTTTCTTAATTCAAGTAATACTAATATTATATTTATACTAACAAGAATTAAAAACAAAGTTGTTATTGTAAGTGTTGTTATTAAAAGTATTTGTGTGTAATCCATATTTATTTTTAAATTTCTCCTTTAATGGCTTTTTCAGCAACTAAAGTATTAGCTCTTAATAATTCATCGTGGGAAGTACCCGCATCAATCCACCAATCTATTAATTTACTTTCAAGCGTGCCCTCATTTAAATAGTGATTATTTAAATCGGTTACTTCTAATTCTCCTCTATGCGAAGGTTTTAAGTTTTTTATAAAATCATAAACTCGATTATCGTACATATAGATACCTGTTTGTGCAATGTCTGATTTAGGATGTTCAGGTTTTTCTTCAATGGATAAAACCTTACCATTTTTTGCCATTTCAATTACTCCATATTGTTGAGATTCTGTAGGCATTTTTACCCCAAACACTATTGCACCCTTTTTCTTTTTTTCAAAGTATTCAACAGAAGGGTTTAAATTATATCCAAATATATTATCTCCAAGGACTACTAATAAATTTTGATTTGAGGCAAATTCTTGCGCTAATGAGATAGCGTTTGCAATTCCACCTTTTGGATTTTCTTGTACAACATAGTAAAGTCTAATTCCAAACTGATCTCCAGAACCAAGTAGATTTGAAAAATGGCCTGCATGATCAGGAGAGCTTGAGATAAGAATTTCTTTTATCCCAGCTTTTATTAACGATTCAAGTGGATAATAAATCATAGGTTTGTTATAAATTGGCAGCAAATGTTTATTTGTGACTAACGTAAGTGGTCTAAGTCTTGTTGCAAGTCCTCCTGCTAGAATAAGTCCTTTCATAATTAAACTATAAAAATAACTAATAGTAAAAGTAAAATAGTAAAGCCTATAAAAATATATTCTATCATAGTTTTTATATGCAAACTCTCTTCTTTTGTATGATGATAAAAAGCCCAAATAATATAAAATAAGACAAAAGATAAAAGAATTAGAAAGCTGGATATTCTTTCACCTCTATATATTTGTAAAAAAAACATTAAAAATACTCCTCCAGTAGTAAGCACTAGATAATCAAGAAAAGTTGCAGCTTTAATTTTCATAATATTTTTTTATAAAATTACACCTTTTGATAATATAAAATATAAACTTGTTAACATCGTTATTAGAAATATTAAATGAGCCATATTTTTTCCATGTATTCTGATTAATTTTAGTTTAGATGCCATATAAAGATCAGATATCAAAGCAATTGATATAAAAAGAATTAAAAAAACTATTAGATTAAATGATATTTTTGAAAAATCTATAAATTTTTTACTTTTTGAAACTATCTTTTGAGAAGTTGATGTGCTTGGTATATTTCCTATAGAAGTACCCGCAGCTGCTACCTGAGGTGCTGTATTTTTTGTAGTAAGTAAATTTTGCGATTGTGCTGGTTTCCCAAATATTTCAACTACAAGAGTAGTTTCTTGTCCATCAAGTAATCCATCTACTCTTGCAAAACCAACTTCTGAGAAGTCCTTTCGTAGAATATTTTCTCTATGAGAAGGTGATGTCATCCAAGCGTCTACAACCTTATCAGAAAAAAGAAAATTCTTTGCTAAGTTTTCTCCAGCGTATTCATATTTATATCCTTCAGAGGTAATAAAATCCCATGGGGATTTTCCTGTAGGGGAGAAATGAGCCCAATAGTTATTTGCAAACATATCTTTTGCCTTATCTTCTGCTGCTTTTGCAAGTTGTTCATTATAGATAAGTAAGGGAAGATTATTTTGAGCTCTCTTTTCATTTGTAAGTTGATAAAGCTTTTGAGTCGTTACATCTGTGGCATATCCCAAAATATTTGATAAAGGGCCATTTTTAAAAATAATAACAAGCATAAATGCGGCAAGTAAATAGATGCTAAGAGCATCAATATGAAGAAGCTTTGCTCTATGATCATTTTCTGCAGATGGTATAAAAAAATACTTCAATAGGTTTTTCATTTAAGAAAGTTTTTAGATATTTAAATTCCTCTTATAATTTTAAGAGATATAGAGAAAAGAGTCAAAAGAGAGTAGCTAGTTGATAATAAAGTAAGAGATTGGATTGTATGATTATTTTTTTGTTTATTTGAATTATAAGATATAGTTGAAGCTCCTAAAATATTTGAAGAGGTTGTCATTTGGCTCTCAACATAGTTTATTGGTTGTACTTTTATATTTTTATTTTCTGTAACTTTTGGGATATAGACTTCTAAAGTTGAAGGATTTGTAGTTGATGTTGGATTTTTGTTTTGGTTTTCATTGTTAGTGTTTTTGTCTAAGCAAGAATCATTTACCTGCCCCTTTGTTGGATTATTAAGACAATATTCTGAATTTAAAAAATCTATTCGTCCAAATGTTTTTCCTTTTTCTGAAAAGTCGTAATAAAAACTGTCAATAAGATTATTTTCTGGATTAAGAAGTCTTATTGAATCACCAGAGTTGTTAAACATAGAAGAATTTATTTCTATAGTTGAATATCCATATTTAGAAATAATCAGGCTGAACTTTTTTTGTGCAGATCCTCCAGCTGCAATATCGTCAATAAACCAATCTTTTAAATTAACCTTATAAGCATTGTCATTGTATATTTCAACCCATTCATTTTCGCCCGTGTTTGGAGCTACCATAACTTCTGAAATATAAACATTATCTATCTCAATGGAATTATTTTCTTCGCCATTGATTGTTAATGATGGCGTAGGGGTGGGTGATGTTATAGAAGTTATAACTGTAGCTAAGCATGTTTCCTCAATTGAATTGAAATAATTTAAAGAAGCGGATCCTGTTGACCAGTCTCCATTAGCATCTGGAACTCTAATATATGAGATCCCAATTCCAGGACTTTTTATATAGTAAAAGTTATCAATTAAAACAGAAAGATTGGAGGTTGGAGGAGCTTTATTATTAAATAGCCTAATAGTGTCGGAAGATACTTTATTTAAATTAAAATTTGCAGAAAAAACAAGACACGACCCTGGTTGTATAACTGTGTTTTGTGCAATTGTATAGTAGGTTGATCCTCCTGAATCATCAATATACCAAGATGATAAATCTACCTCTTCTGTTGAAGTGTTTATCAGTTCAACTGATTGATCAGGTTCAATAAGAACCTCATTTAGTCGAATATCGCCATAGGCAAAAGGGACAAACATTATAAAAAGAATAACTGTGATGATTATATATTTAATTGTTACAATCATTTGAATGTTTGTATTACTTATATCGTTTGATTTTTCCTTTTCTGCCTATCTATTTCAATTTTCCATCCAGCCATCCAGTCAGTTCCATATTTTGTAGGAGGAGATATAAGTTCATAATAAAGATCATTAAGTAAGTTAAAAAATTTCTCGCGTTTTTGTTTTTTAATAAAAAAATCTGATAAATATTTGCTACCGTTTGCTAATCCAGTAAATTTAGAAGATGTTCCTGGTGAAACCCCTAGTTTTTCTGCTATTTCATTAACACCAATACCTCTGTTTGCAAGGTAATATATTGCAATTCGTTTAATAATCATTACTTGTTCTTTCAAAGAAAATATTTCATTTATAATATTTACAAAATCCTGTTTCGAGATTTTATTTCTAAATATTTCGTAAAAAAGAAGAAACATTCTAGAAAAAACTTTGTTTGAAATACGCTTCTTAGATATTTGCATATATTACAATCATTTGAATGTTTGTAATAGATAAGATAAATTGGTTTGTTAATTGAAGTTAAGCAGAGTTTTTTGAATTTGTCAGTCGATTATAATCAACAAATATTGAGCTTTAGCTCTTAATAAAAGCCGAAAGTTCCAAAAAACAAAATTCGTTAGACTTGTTCTTCTAAATCGTTTTTTTTGGACTTTGAGTTTTAAGCATTAATATTTGATTAGAAATTAGACTC
Source organism: bacterium (assembly GCA_043821785.1). Taxonomy (GTDB): domain Bacteria; phylum Patescibacteriota; class Microgenomatia; order UBA1406; family GWC2-37-13; genus JBBEDP01. The sequence continues at coordinate 20,694 of JBDRCK010000025.1, forward strand.
GCCTCGCTATCGCTTTGGCGAAGCGGGGATTAGGATTTAGAGATTGAAGTTAAGCAGATATTCGGCTCCGTGTCTACGGACTATAATCTACAAAATTATTGAGTATATGTATGAAGGTAGAGAGTTGTTATATTTGAATCTTTATGTATAACTTTAGTATAAGGAAGAGTACAACCAATAGCATAGTTTCCTCTATATAAAGCTCCATCCTCAACTGCATAAGTGTTAAATGAAGAACCGGCAATATCTATACCATTATGGAAGCTATAAATAGAACCACACCACCCAGAAGTTGCGCATATTGATTCTCCATACCCTTGGTTAAACTCAATCGTAGGGGAAACTGGCCAATCCCAATTTCCTGAAGGCGACCACGGATCTCCTCCAGTGTAATTAACATAGTCAACATTTTTTAGATAATTGAACGGATTATTAACCGTCCCTCCATCAAGTACTGAAAAATGCAAATGAGATCCACTAGAATTACACGAAGCTCCAGAAATCACCGATGCAATTACCTCTCCTTTTTTTACATCTCTTATTTGTGTTTCTGTCCCTTCCCCTGCAATAATTCCTTGGATTGCTGCATATTCTGATCGGAGCCTTGATAGAAGAAGTTGGTAGTTTTTTTCATCATTCTGAGTAACATTAAGAAGTCTTTGTTTTGATGCTCTTTGCGATTGCAGGCTTGCGTTTTGAACTGCTAAAGAAGCTTTTAATTTATCAAGTTCTGTTTTTTTCTTTTCACGGAGGTCTTTTTGATCTTCAAAATTCTGTTTTGCTTGTTGAAGCTGAAATGCAACTCTTCTATCATTTTCTTGTGCGATTTGTGCATATTTAAGTTGATTAACTAGAGTAGAAGCACTATCTGAGTCAAGAAGTACATTAAAGAAAGATATATCTCTTCTTTTGTAACTTTCTTTTATTTTGTCAAAAAGAAGCTTTGTAAGATAATCTAAAGAGCTGTTAAGACCTTCAATTCTTCCACCTAAAGTTTCTATTTCACTTTCAGTTTTTGCTATTTGATTTTGAGTATCCTGTATTCTAAGAGTAGTTAAATATACTTGAGTATCCATAAATTCAATCTGGGAAGACAGGGTATTTTTTTGTGCGGTTATTTCATTTAGACTATTTTCAGCATCTTGAATAACAACCTTGCATTCCTCACTATTTAAACCTTGACAGGTTTGTTGGCCTTGTGTTTTTTTATCAAATATAAAAAAAATACATAAGAAGATTAAAGTAGTAGTTATAACTTTTTTTAGTATTTTCACTTTATATATTTAGACGTGGAAAAGAAATTACCAACAAATCCTATTCCTGCCCCAAAGAATATTATTGCTATGTAAGAGAACAGAATAAAGTTAACACTTGGAGGCCAAACATAAATATTCAAATTTCCTAAATTATAAAATGCAAGATCAGGAATACCTGCAAGATATGATTTTAAAAATGTATTAAGGTATAAAAATATAAGATAGAAGAAAGCAAACGCTGTAGTTCCACTTACAATGCCAAAAAGCATTCCTTCCATAAGAAACGGTCGCCTGACATATGATTTAGTAGCCCCAAGTAATCTCATTAATTCAATCTCATCTTTTTTAAGTGCAATCTTAAAAGCAGTTGTTGTCATGAGTACGATCACAGATATTATAAGAAGAAAAAATAATATAAAAACAGAAGATCTCCTAAGAAGGGTAGTAAGGCCGACCAGCCTATCAACTATATTTTTTTGAAAGACCACTTCATCTATACCAGGTTGTTTTTTTAAGAATTCAGCTATTTGTGATAAATATTCAGGTTTAGTCGCATATATTTCTAAAGAAGCTGGAAGTATATCTGCAGTTACCATTTCAAGCAGTAAAGGATTATTTTTATTTAAATCTTTATAAATTTTTAAAGCCTCATCTTTAGAGACATATTTAATTGACATTGCTTTTCCTGATTTATTTATTTCGTCTCTTACTTTGAAAATATTTGTTTCTTCAACCGTATCTTTAAAATAAACTGTAACTTGAGGACGGGTTTCGACGTATGAGAGAATACCGTTGAAGAAAGAAGTCATATTAAAAAAGAAAAGGCTTAGAAATAAAGTAAAAAAAAGAATTAAGAAAGAAGTCAATGATTGATAAGGGGTTCTTTTTATTGATGTAATTATTCCTTTCATAGATCATAACCTCCTTTTTTTTCGTCTTTAATAATTTTACCTTCTTTTAAAGTAAGTACTCTTTTTTTATAACTATTGACAATATCTGTATTATGAGTGGCAAAAATAATAGTTTTATCTTTTTCAAGTTTTTTAAAAATTTTCATAATTTCCCAAGATGTAGTTGGGTCAAGATTTCCCGTAGGTTCATCTGCGAGGACAATATCTCTATCTCCTATAACAGCCCTTGCTATTGCAGCTCTTTGAAGTTCACCTGCAGATAATTGTGCAGGAAACATTTCTTTTTTATCTAATATTCCAACTAGTTTTAGAGCGTCATTTACCTCTTTTATTATGTTTCTTTTATTTTCTCCAAGAATTTTAAGTCCAAGAGCAACATTTTCGAAAATATTTTTATCATGTAGTATTTTAAAATCTTGAAAAACAATTCCAATATTTCTTCTTAAACTTTCGGTTTGATTTTTATTCTCCCAAATAAGTGAAGCGTCATCTATTATAATTTCGCCAGAAGTTGGTTTTACTTGCTTTAAGATCATTTTTAAGATAGTTGTTTTACCAGCTCCAGAAGGTCCAACAAGGTATATAAACTCACCTTTTTTTATTTCGAAGGAAATGTCTTCTAACGCTTTGTTTCCAAGAGGGAACTGTTTGCTGACTTTTTCAAATTTTATCATTGAAATGAATTTTATAGAACTTCTAGATATCCAACATCCATTAGCCAGCCTGCTTTTTGCGCTGTAAAAGTTTGTCCCCAAACCCTTACTTTTTTACCTATAAATTTAGAAAGGTCGACTGTGCTTGATGTTAGATATACGTTTTGCGATTCTCCTCCTGATCTTTCAAGATGAAAATTTCCCTCTCCCTCAATTCCTCCTTTTTTAAGTGAACCTTCTGCTTTATCAGGGAACCTTTTTTTATCTAAAATTCCACTCGCTTCTTTTGTAGTCACTGTTGAATTTGTTTTAGAACTTATTAAAGGGCCTTCTTTACGAGCTATAAAATAACCAATAATTATACCTAGGATTAGTGAAACTGAAAAAAATAATATTACAACTGAAGTATTAAATGAGCCTAAGTGTTTATTTTTATCTAACTCTTTAATTAGTTTTTCTTTAGTATTTTCAAGGTCCATGTTAAACTTAAGAATAGCACTGAGGTGGGTAAATTACAAGTTTTTGTTTTTATATTTAAGCCACGATTCTATAAAAGGGTCAAGATTTCCATCAAGCACGTTTTCCACATTTGTATCTTCGTATTTTGTTCTTAAATCTTTGATCAATTTATACGGATGGAGAACATAGGATCTTATTTGGCTTCCCCAACTTGCAATCTTAACTTTTTTAAGAGAGTCCATCTTTTGTTGTTTTTTATTTTCTTCATATTGCCATAACTTTGCCCTGATTAACTTTAAAGCGTTTTCTCTATTTTGTTTTTGATGCCTTTCTGTTTGACAGCTTACAGTTATTCCAGTTGGTTTGTGAGCAAGCCTTACAGCAGAAGAAACCTTATTAACATTTTGGCCACCATGTCCACCACTTCTAAAGAATTGCCATTCCAACTCGTCTTCTTTAAGTTGGATATCTTTGTCTTCTACTATTGGAAGGACTTCTACTAGAGCAAATGAAGTCTGCCTTAATTTATCAGCGTTAAATGGAGATTGTCTAACAAGTCTATGTACACCTGCCTCAGCTTTTAGATAGCCATAGGCAAATTTTGAATAAACATTTAGTGTAACGCTTTTAATTCCTGCTTCTTCACCAGGAATAATATCTATAATTTCATGTTTCCAGTTTTTTTTCTCAAAATATCTCGTATACATTCGAAGCAACATATCTGCCCAATCCATTGCCTCTGTTCCTCCTTGGCCTGAATGTATTGAAAATATCGCTTCGTTTTCATCGTATAAACCTGATAAAAATATTATTAATTCATATTTTTCAATTAAATTTTTTGCCTCTTGGATTCCTTTTTCTTCTAAAAGAAGTTGTAACATCTCTATATCGTCTATTTCTTTTTTTAAATCAGTAATTTTCTTAAGTATTTTTATAGAGGAAGATCTATTGTTCCAAAAATCAGTATTATAAGTTTCCTTTTCGAGCTTAGAAAGCTCATTCTTTTTTTCAGATAAATTGAATTTTTCAAGAAGATTGTTTCCTCTTCTTATTATTTCTTCTTCCATGCGGTTACTTGAAATCAGTAGTCACAATAATAATTACGTCGGAAGTTTCGTCCTCATTAAGAGTAACGATTTTTGGAGAAGACACATATTCCTTCAAGTCTTTTTTGAGGGTGTCAATTAAATAAGAAAGTGATTTTTTTATTTGTATTTGAGTTGCTGTATAATCAAAATTATCTGCGTTATCCGTTACAGTTTCCTTATATCCTAAATCGTTAAATATAGTTTCCGCATCTGATGCTTTTCCTACTTCTCCAGAACCATTTAATATTTTTATTTTAATTTCATCTTTTTTAATTTCTGGAGTAGGGGTAGGAGTTGGTTTCTTTTGTTCAATAGTTGGTGTTGGTTTAGATTTTGTAATGAAGTTCAAAGATGAGTAGTCAAAATTTAGTTGAGATAAGGCGAAAAAAATTCCAAAAGAAAAAATTGCAGCAGCAATAAAAATTAGAATCTCTTTTTTTATATTAGGAATTTGAAAAGTAGAAATTTTTTTGTTTTTTTTAAGCGGTTTTTTCAATATTTGAAATTCTTTATTTTCTTGGGCAAAAATAAAAGCCCCGAAACACATATCAAAAGATAAAATAGGAAAAGATTTTCCTGTTGGGAGTATTATCATCTTTATATAATCAGCATAAAAGTTTGGAATTATTCGTTTAAGAGGATTTGTCCATACACCAACATTTTTAGTAAAGGTGTCTTGCCTTATATCTTCTGATTTTGTTCCAGATAAAATTATGCGGTTTAGTTGAATACCTTCTTTTTCACATTCTTCTTTTTTTCCTTTTAAAATAGCTTCAAGTTGTTTATCGTCTTCAACTTTTTCTCTCCATTTTTTTTCAGACCTTAAACCTCCAGTATCAAACAAAAATCCATAAACAGATTCTTCATCGTATGACACATACATTATGTTTTCTTTTTTTTCTTTTCTAAGGGTTTTTTCAAATAATTTAAATACTGCAAGTGTTTCTGGAAGTATTGAAATTAATTTTAAACCTAACAAATTTAAAGTTTCGACGTAACCTTCTAAGATATCTGCTTTGACAGAAAAAAAATTGACTTGTCTTTGGTTACCAACATCATTTATAAAATAGTCATAAAAAGAATCGTCAAGTCCACCAGATAGTGTTGAGCGAGCTTTATCGAGTATAAATGAGCTAATGGCAGATGGGGCAATATCTTTTGGTATATCTGCTTTTATAAATGAAACGCTATTTTGTGGGATTATTAAAAATACATGCTTGTCATATCCTTCAGGTATATTTCCTAGAGCTTCCTTAAGAGATGAAGCTAGAACATCTATATTTTTTACTCTTCCTTCTTCAAGAAGTTCGAGTTCATATTTTTTTTCAAAATACGTGGCCTCATATTGACCAAGTATTGATCTTTTTAGAAATAAAAGTTTTATTTTATTTCTATCTAAATAAAGGTAAAGCATCAAGTTTATTATACGAATAATACACACAAAAATACAAGGTGGTAAAATATGGGGGATGAATGACGCTATTTCTGAAGTAAAAAAAAGAATAGATATTGTTGATTTTATAGGTTCATTTGTGAATCTTAAAAAAGCAGGTAGAAATTTTAAAGCTGTTTGTCCTTTCCATCAAGAGAAAACAGCTTCTTTTGTGATTTCACCAGAAAGACAAATTTGGCATTGTTTTGGAGCGTGTGGAGAAGGGGGAGATGTTATAAAATTTTTAATGAAATGGGAAAACCTAACATTTTATGAAGCTTTGAAAGAATTGGCAGAAAAAGCAGGAGTTAAAATTCAAAACGTTTCATTTGAAGATGAGATATGGAAGAAAAAGGAAAGATTATTAAAACTAAACTCACTAACTTCAGAATATTTTAATTACATACTTTATGATACAAAATATGGAAAAAAAGCGCTCGAATATTTAAAATCGCGCGATATAAATTTAAACTTATCTAAAAAATTTGGAATAGGCTATGCTCCTCAATCATGGGACTCACTGTTAAAATTTTTAACAAAAAAGAAATTCAATGAAAATGAATTATTTGAAGCAGGTCTTGTAGTAAAGGGAAAAAATAAAGGTTTTTACGATAGATTTAGAGGAAGAATAGTTTTTCCAATCACAGATTCAAGAGGAAATATAATTGCTTTTTCAGGAAGACTTCTTGACAGTGAAGCAAAAGAGGCGAAATATATAAACTCACCAGAAACTCCTCTTTATCACAAAAGAGAAAGCCTATATGGTATTAATCTTGCTAAAGATAAAATCAGAAAGGAAAACAATGTCTATATAGTAGAAGGAGAATTTGATGCCATATCTATGTTTCAGAATGATTTGGAAAATGTAGTTGCTATAAAAGGATCAGCTTTTACAAGAGAGCAGCTCATATACTTAAAAAGATTTACAAATACAGTTACACTTGCTCTTGATTCTGATGTATCTGGGGAAGAAGCAATAAAAAGAGCCCTTGATGACGCAGAAAGCTTAGAGTTTGATGTGAAAATAGCAACAATAGATTTTGCAAAAGATCCAGATGAAGCAGTAAGAAAAGACTTGAGCAAATTTAAATCTATTTTAAAAGAAAGCGTATCAATTTATGATTTTATTATAAATTATGCACAAAAAAAACATCCAGATTCAGATGCCTTTAGTAAAAAAAATATTGCCAACATAGTTGTTCCATTTTTAGAGAAGATAAATAATCCAATTGTTTTATCTCATTATGTAAAAAAACTTACTAATATTCTTGATGTTTCTGAACAGAGCGTTTTTATTTTAATTAACAGATTTAGGCAAAATAAAAAACAAAAAGGTCGAATTCCATATACTGCAAAAAAAGAAGAAAAAGAAACAAGAGATATTAATATTCAAAAATACGTATTAAGCTTGATGTTTCAAAGTAAAGATGCTTATAATCTTTCAGAGAAAATATTTAATGTAATTCTTCCCCATGATTTTTCAACTCCGTCTTTTCAAAAGATTGCAGAGTTTTTTTTGAGATATAAGACAAAAAATAAAAATGAATTTAATATAAATAAATTTTCCCTTCTTTTAAAACCTGAGCTTAGAGCGGTTTTTGATGAATTATATCTTTATGCAACCTATGAAGCAGATTTTGAAGATGAAAACATAACTAAACTTATTAGTGAAATGAAAAGTCGTTCGTTAAAACGAGAAATAGGCTCTATAATAGTATCTAAGGAATCAAGCGCAAAAAAAGATAAACATTTAAAAGAATTATCAGAAGCATTAAAGAAACTAGAAAAAAACGCGCTCACGTTATAAAATGAATACCCATGATTAAGCAAAAACTACCAAAAACATTAGATGAACTAATAGTTCAAGGAGAAGAAGACGGATTTCTAGTGCAAGATGATATTTTTTTAGTATATCCTGAACCAGAAAAACATATAGAAAAAGTTGACGATTTTTTTGATAAATGTTTAAAAAAAGGAATAGATATATTTGAAACAGTTTCAACTCGTGAAGAAGAAGAGGCTAAAAAATCTACAGAGGAGATAGAAAAAGAAATAACTCAGCTTATATCTACAAGACACGGAGAATCCCTTGATCCAATAAAAAAATATCTTAAAGAAATTGGCCAGACACCTCTTCTTACATTTGAAGAAGAAGTCGATCTAGCTAAAAAATATGAAAAAGAAGATTTAAAAGCAAAAGAACGTCTTATTAAATCTAATTTAAGATTAGTTGTTTCTATTGCAAAAAAGTATTTAGGAAGAAGGTTATCATTTTTAGATTTGATACAAGAAGGAAATAAAGGTTTGATTAGAGGTGTAGAGAAATATGACTGGAGAAGGGGATTTAAATTTTCAACCTATGCTACATGGTGGATAAGACAGGCTATTACAAGAGCTATTGCCGATCAATCTCGTACTATTAGAATTCCTGTGCATATGGTTGATCAAATAAATAGATTTTATAAAACACAGCGTAAGTTAACTCAAAAATTAGGTAGAGAACCAAAAACTAAAGAAGTCGCTAAAGATATGGAAATAACAGAAGAGGAAGTTGAAAACCTTATGAAAATATCCCAACAGCCGAAATCACTTTCAACTCCAATAGGAGATGATAAGGAAACAACTCTTGAACATTTTATTGCTGATATTAATCAACCTTCTTTATACGATAAGGTTTCAAGAGAATTGCTCAAAGATGCTCTTGGAAAAGTTTTAGAAACATTATCACCAAGAGAAAAAAGAGTTTTAATAATGAGATTTGGGCTTGACGATTCCAAACCCAGAACGCTTGAAGAAGTAGGAAAGGAATTTAAAGTTACACGAGAAAGGATAAGACAAATTGAAGCGAAAGCAATAAGAAAACTTAAACATCCAACAAGAGCAAGAAGGCTAAAAGATTTTTTAGAATAAGACACTTTTTTTCCTTTCATAAAGGCCCAAAACCTCAATATTGTAGATTATAGTCTGCAGACATATTTTATACTTTTAATTAACCTTACTTTCAATGAGAGGAAATTTCTTTTATAAGAAGATTGGGGAAAGGATTTACTTAGAGAGAAAAAGAAAAAGTATATCTCAAGAAAAACTATCTTTTTTATCAGATATTGATAGAACATATCTTTCACGAATTGAGAATGGAAAGGTAAATCCTTCAGTGAAAGTAATTAGAAAAATATCAAAAGGTTTACGAATAAAAGTCAATAAAATAGTAAAAGACGTTTAAATTTAATAAATAACAAATTATAAGCTTCAAGCTCCAAATAAATTCAAAATCTAAAACTCGTGTCATTCCAGACTTGATCTGGAATCTGTCGTAAATCAGATCCTCAATCCATGGCATGTCGCCATGACATGCAAGTTGAGGATGACATTTTGCTTGTTTCAAATTTAAAATTTAATATTTATTTGTTATTTGTAATTTAGAATTTGGAGTTTATACTTTTAGTATGTCTAAGACTCGGTTTGAACCTTCTCATGTTGAAAAATCCTTGAATGTTTGGGCAATCATTTTAATAGTCTGGAGCTTATATCGAGCTTATATTGGAACATCGCTTCCTGTGTGGTTTGATGAGTTTATTGCAAAACCAATTGTTTTTATTATTCCAATTTATTTTTTTATAAAAAAAGTTGAAAAGGCAAAATTTTTTAAAAGTCTTGGATTTAGTAGTAAAAATATAATAAAAGAAATGCTAATCGGTCTTATTGTAGGTTTGGTATTTTTATCAATTCTTTATTATGGATATATATCAAGAGGAGGGCAAAGTTTAGATTATAAAAAGTTTTCAGATGTACCTTACCTTTTAGGAATAATATTTTTGTCTTTTGCAACAAGTATTTCTGAAGAAATTTTAAGCAGGGGTTTTATTTTAAAAAGACTATTTGAAGCTTCAAAAAATATGTTTACATCATCTTTATTTGCAAGTATTTTATTTTTCTTTATGCACATTCCTATTCTTTTTACGAGCCAGTCATTATCCGGAATTTTATTAGTGAGGCTTATGACGATCGATATTCTTTTAAGTTTTATAATTTCTATATTATTTTTGCTTAGAAAGAATATTACTGTTCCTATTTTTATTCACGCTTTCTATGTTTTTATTCTTTGGTTTTTAATTTAAGACTTCATGAATCCAAAAAATATCGTTGTTCATTTTTTTTATTTTTTTTATTTTTGATAAATCTTCTGAGTTTAAATAATTGAAATCATGAGGGAAGGCAATAAGAGAAACGTTTTTTTTATTCTCGCTTCCTGTTAAGCTAAATATGAATTTATCAAATTTTTCAACTTGCCCAAATCCATACTGATCTGGTGGCGTAAGATTTGCTTGTTTTTGATATTCAGAAGGTGGATATTTATTATAAAAAAGTAGGAATATATATGGCATCCCAAGCTCAGGGGATATGTAAAAGTTATCAAACTTATCATAATTTTCATTTACATAAGAAGCAAGTTCTTTATATCCGCACTGCATTGAATTTGTTACGATACCCCTTTTAGGATAGTGATTTAGATAGAAACTCCAAGAATAAAGTAGAAAGACAAATTCTACAACTATTACTGAAATTAGAATTATTTTTTGCTTTTGAGGGAAAGCTTTATATAAAAAACAAAAACCATACGAAGCTATTGATAAAATAGGAATTATTAAAAACAAAGATCTAGTTAAAGATGTGTCGGCCCATGACAAAGAAGCAGATATTGGAGTAATAAAAAGAAGTGAGAGTATGAACCATCTCCATTTTTCTTTATTTTTTATTAAATAATAAAGACCTACAAAAATAAAGAAATACTCAAGTGGCGTTATTGGATACATTTCTCCATATCCAAATCTAATATTTTCGTCTCCTGAAATTGCAAGAAATTGAGGAGAGAAGTATTCTAAGTGATTAAAAAAAGCTTCTCTTGATCCTACCGTAAGTTTGTTATATAAGAGACGAGAACCTTCTTCAGCTCGTAGTTCTTGTGTTTTTATCTGTAGACCAGGATTTGTGAATAAAAATAAATTTTTTAATCTTGTAGGGCTGTATTTTATATCTGTGAAAGAAAACAAAGCTACTACAACGATTATTAAGAAAACAAAGATTGATTTTGAGAGTTTCTGTTTATTTGCATCAACAAAAAAATAAAATATTGAAAAAATAAGAAAGAAAGCAGCAAAAATTCTACTGGATTGATATGTAAAAAGGGCAAGGGCTAATGGTGTTATAAAAAATATAGAATTTAAAGCACTTATCTTTTTTAAAGACCTAACAAAAAAAATAGAAGAAATTATTATAAACAGAGCTGCTAAATATGCTTCATGTGCTTGTCTACCAATAATATGTAATCCCAGAGAAGTTGCTGTTAATAACGAGCTTATTAATGCAATAAATTTATTATTAAACAATTCTTTTACAAAAAAGAATACTGCAATGGGAATAAATATAGAGACCAGATCGTTTAGAGCTCTTGTAGAAGTTTGGTTAAGGCCCATAATTTTAATAAAGGGTATAGATAGGTAGGAATAGAGTGGAAGCTTGTAATCGTTAAATGACTTTAATCTTAAAGGCATAAAATTACCGTATTCATCTTTTCCTGTTTGCATTATCGAATAACTGTTGTATCCAAAGGCAGCTTCGTCAGCATTAAAACAAGGAGGAGCAACATTCTGCCTATATGTATTAAATACAAATGATACGATGGAAAATAAAATAAGTAAAAATATTAATATTTTATTTTTCATTTATTTTAGTCATAATTTCTTTATCAGTTAATGTATAAAATTTTTTTTGCCAATTTCTTTTTTTTAAAATCTGAATTATTTTAAATAAAGCATTTATGAAACCATATAATATTTCCACCTCTCTTTTAATAATAAAAAATAAAAGATTAGGAAATAAAAGTATAAAATGCGAAAATAATAGATTTAAGTCAGTGATATTCTTCCATATGAAAATAAATTGGTTTCGATAAGAGATTTTTTTGACTGTGTTTTTTGAAAAATAGGTTGAAATTGTTGATTCATGATGGTGTTTTACCAATACTTTTGAGTTATATAATATTTTGTATCCTTTTTTCCAAGCTCGATAGGACAGATCGATATCTTCCCAATAAAAAGGAGTGTATAAAAGGTCAAATCCACCAAGTTCTAAAAACTTACTTTTTGAAAATATACTCGTACCTCCCTCTGCCCATGCCGTATAACCAGAAAAAGAATTTGTAGCCTTTTTATGTCTAAAAAAACCAGATTTCCAAAATACATTATTTTTTCCTACGATTTCATTATTTTTTTCGGTTTGTGCAAAACTTACTGCAAATAAATCTTTATCTGACCTAAAAAGTTTTAATACGTTTTTATATGAATTGTTATTTAATAGAACGTCACTGTTTAATAAAAAAACATATTTATTTTTTGATAAACCAACTCCTTTATTAACAGATCCTCCAAAGCCTAGATTTTTTTTATTTTCATATAGTTTAATCGGAAGATCTTTAAGATATTTTTTTATACTAAGTTTGGGATCATCGTTTATAACGATAATTTCAGTTTCCCTTAAAAAAGGTAGGTTGCTTTTTATATTCTTAATAAATTCTTCAGTTTTTTTATATACAGGGATTATGACGGAAATCATTGATTTTTATAGATTACTTTTAAAGCTTTTCTATTGAATGAGCTAATTTGAAAATTATTAACAATAAACATTTTAGCGTTTTTTCTTATCAAATTTAATTTGTTAGTATTTTCTAAAAGATTGGTTGTTTTGTTTTTTAGTTCTTCTATTGATGAAAATAAAAATCCATTTTTATTATTTTTTATTGTTTCTTTCAAACCCCCAGCATTATACCCAAAGGTTATACATCCCATTGCCATAGCTTCCAAAGGAGCCATTCCAAAATGCTCCGTAAGTTCTGGGTTTTTACTTTCATCTATTCCAAAACCCGCTATATGCCAAAAAATACTAGATTTTTTATAAAGGCTTACCAATCCTTTAAATGAAATATTTGCTTTAAATTCTATTGATTTATCATTTTTTATTTTATTTTTTAGAGACGAAAAATATTCTTGATCTTCTTTTTTTACCCCTCCTGCGAGTATAAGTTTATAGTCTGAAAATAGGCCATTTTGTTTTTTTAAATCTTGAAAAGCTTTTATTAAAAGATCTTGCCTTTTTGAGTGTAGATGTTTAAAGAAACGACCCACAGATAAAATGATCCTCTCCTTTTTACATGAAGTTATATCAAAACTTATAAATTCTTGATCGATGTATGGATATATTACGTCAGATTGAATATTCCATTTAGACAACCATTTTCTAGTAAAGTTTGAATTTGAAATATATCTAAAATTTGATACTTTTAATTTATTTAGAAGCGTTTTTTTAAACAATTTTTGATCTGGTACCATACAGAACACAAAGTTTTTATTAGCAGATGAAAAAAAATAACTACCATTTGTTACATAAAAAAATAAATCATATTTTTTTAAAGTTTGTAGTTTTTGAATAAGGTTTTTTTTAGAAGAAAATATATTTTTGTTAAAAATTGGAGGATTCTCAAATTCAATATTAAGTCTAGATTTAATATCATTGTAAATATTAGTATCCCAAAAGATTTCTATGTCAGCATTTTTAGAAATTGCCTTTATAATAGAAAGAATATGTTTTTCTCCTCCTCCCAAAACATCAAGATAGGGGTCAAACAGGGCGATTTTTTTTCTTTTCATACAATAATAAATAAGTGATAGTTTTTGAAAATGATTGGTAGACACCTTCAATTATACCAATAGGTCCATCCAAAAACCCAAATTTTTTAATTAACCTTCTATAAAATTCTCCTAGGAATTTTCTCATAAATATTAGAGTATTTGCATTTTTCTTTCCTTTATATAAAAGATTAGACTCGATATCTTCAAATATAAGTGTTTTATTAACCATATTTTCAAAATCTCCGTGAAAATTATGAATAATAGGTTTTTTTAAATAACCACATTCTCCCTTAATTACAGGAGTTGAGTGAATTTGTTTTGGCCATTTAATAAAAAAATTCTTATTTATCAATCTAATTTGGTAATCAGGCCACCAGCCGCCGTATTTAAGCCATTTTTTTCCTGCAAAAACATTTTTTCTAGGAATCCAATAACTGCTGTAACTAGATGGGAGAACCGAAGATGTTAATTTTTTTTGAGCGGGGATCCTCGAAGAGGTAGGGCTCCTTTGCGAATAAAAAAATTTTACATCGAGGTTTTTATTAAAAGACTTCTTACTTTTAGGATCCGAAATCATTAACGAAATTTCCTTATTAAGTTCATTTGAAATTAATTCATCAGCGTCAAGAAGTAATACCCATTGAGTATTGGCTAATCCTATCCCAATTTCTCTAACAGGTTCAACATAGCGCACAAACTTAGTTTTATATATTTTAGCCCCCATACTTTCTGCAATTTTTGACGTTTTATCTGTACTTCCAATATCTAACACAAATATATTATTAGTTAGAGTTTTAGTAGAAGTTATACAGTTTGCTATTTTGTTTTGATCATTGTGTGCGAAGATAATTACGGATATTTCCTTTTTCATATATAATTATTAATAATCAATTTATTATATTAAATTGCAAAATGACATATTTGTATTTTTTCATACTTTCTTTATTTTTAATATATTCATATGCCCTTGTTGACCCTAATTTTACATTAATAAACATTTCATTATGGGAGTGGTTTAGAAATAATATGGTTTTTCTTGGCTACTACCAAAGACCCTTATCTTCATTAATCTATATTATCCTTATAGCGTTATTATTTTATTTCCACTTCTATTTTTTAAAAAAGATAAAAAAAACTAATATTCTTAAGTTGACTTATGGGATTGTGATTATTTTATTAGTTTCATATCCTTTTCTTTCTCACGACTTTTTTAACTATATGTTTGATGCGAAAATACTTACCTTGTATGGTCAAAATCCTTATTTGCACAAAGCCTTAGATTATTATCCATATGATACTTGGTTAAGATTTATGCATTGGACTCATAGGACATATCCTTATGGTCCTGTTTTTTTGGGAGTAAGTTTAATTCCTTCATTTTTGAGTTTTGGAAAATTACTTTTAAACTTTATTTTTTTCAAAGCTTTTTTTGGATTTTTTTACGTTTTGAGCGTTTATTTACTTAATAAAATAAATAAAAAATATGCTTTATTTTTTGCTACAAATCCATTAATTATTGTTGAAGGATTGATAAATAGCCATAATGATCTTATTGCAGTAGCGTTTGGAATAATAGGTATTTTTTATCTTTTTAAAAAGACTAACTTGTGGAGTAGAATATTTTTTCTTTTATCTGGAGGTATAAAATATATTAGTGTTCCAATATTATTTTTATCAAAAAATAGCAAATCAAAACTCAACACAGCTGTTTTCATTGGTTTATCTTTTTTACTTATTTATCTTTCATTTTTTCAAGAAATTCAACCTTGGTATTTTTTAAACCTTTTTCTTTTAATTGCATATTTTCCTAAACTTTTAAGCTCGCTTAATATTTTTTTTGCAGGACTTTTATTATCTTATCTTCCTTTTATATATTTTGGAGACTGGGGTGTTCAATCTAATCTTAATATTAAACATTGGATTATAATAACTTTTTTTATCATTAACTTAAGCTATATGTTTGTGTATAATTTCAGCAATGTTAAAAAATCTCATCAATAAATTTAACCTAAATAATTATAAAAAGAAACCTTTTTTTGAGACTGGAATTTATATTGTTATTTTTCTTTTTTTTGTACTGAGTTCTTCTTATATCTCATATCCAGATGAATTTATAAATATTTTAGCAGGCTCTTCTATTTTGCACGGTTTAAAACCTTACGTTCAATTTTTTGATCATCATGCTCCTTTAGCATGGTATCTTGCATCCTTTTTTCTAATTTTTAGTTTCAAATCATTTATATTATTTAGACTTTATTATGCAATTTTTACATTTTTAGTATTATTTGTTCTATCAAGATGGATAAAGAAAAAATTTAGTGATTTATATCCATATTATCTGGGTTTCTTTTTTGTATATCCAATTGCAGGTCTTTATTATTGGTTTCATCTTTTTTTAGCTGATAGTTTAGCTATTTTATTTTTTTCAGTTTCTTTTTGGATACTAATCTCAAAAAGTCTTAATAAAGATCGAAGTTTAAAACCATTAATAATTTCTTCAATTTTTGTGTTTTTAATGGTTTTTTCTTCCTTAAGCTACATATATTTGGCAGTGGCCTTATATATTTGGCATGCATATTTATTAGGATTTAAAAATATTAAAAAACTTGGACTTCTTGTTTTATGGAGTGTAACGCCATATGTACTATACCTTCTTTATTTATTTGCAACAAATAGTTTTAAAGAATTTTATTTTGCAAACTTTGTTTATAACACACAGCTTTATATAAGTATTCCAAACTACGTAAGGGGAAGCGGGTTTAATCCTTTAAAATTTGCAGCCACCCTTATTTACAATTTTTTACAAGGGTACATGCCCTTATTAACTAAAATTAAATACCTTGATTTATATCTTCCAACTGGAGTTTTAGCTGGATTATCAAGCTTTGTCCTTTTCTTTTTGCTTTTTATTAACAATTGGATATTTGGAGTTTTATACTTTTTTATTCTTGCCTTTTCAGCTCCCAGAAGTGCGCTTAACACTTTTGATGAAACAGATTATCAAAGTGGATTTTTTCTTATGCTAGGAGTAGCTTCTGCTTTTATTGTTCTCTATATTTTAAGAAAGTTAAAAAATAACTCTGACTTGTTTGATGACTTAAAGAGGGTTAGTAGGTTTTTAATATCAGTATTCCTTATATTTTCTATAGTTTTTCTAGCATCTAATTTCTACAATAAGTTATTTTTAAGACGTACGCAACAGCTCCCTTCAATTTATGATTCGTCAAGTACAAGAGAACTTATAAATTTCGTAATAGACGATGGAGATTATTTTTGGATTGGCCCTTATGAGCCAGCTGATATATTTTATGCCGATAAAGGTAAAGCACCTGGAAAATATCCAAGTTTATTACCTCAATTTAGAGAAAGAGAAGATTTAAAGAAAGATTTTATTAAACAGCTTGAAGAAAATACTCCAAAAATAATAATATATAAAAATCAAGCTTCAATTTTTGGCACACCAGCTATAGAATTTGGAAAGTTTTTCTTAGACTGGGTAGATAAGAGATATACTCAACTTCAATTTATAAAAGAAGTTGAGCTTATAAAAAATCCAAGCTTCTTTGATCTAAAGACTGACCTTTATATATTAAATAAAGATAAAAAAGAAATGCTTAATAAGTTTGAAAAAGCAGGGTATATTAAATTTAAGACTGTTCTTTCAGAAAGCGATGAAGATAGTTCTTAATTAAATGCATTTTAGTTTTTAAAGGAGCATATCTCAATCCAAATTTAAGCTGATTTCTAGTCTGATATCTCATATGGATATTAGATCCTGATCCACCTGTTGATTGTGATACCTTATGCCATAGCATAAGAGTAGGATCATAAAAAAGCGGGATTTTTTTATTTTTAGCTCTTACACAATAATCCGCATCTTCAAAGTAGAGGAAATATGTCTCATCTAAAAAGCCAATTTTATCAATAACACTTTTATCAAAAAGCATTAATGCCCCTGTAATAAAATTAGTAATCTTAAATTTATCATATTGTCCAATATCTACCTTATCTATACCTAAATGAAAACTTAATGCATGGTTCCAATCAATATAACCTCCAGCATACCAAATCATATTTCCTTTGTTTATCTTTTTATATCTTCGTTTATGATATTCGTAACCTCCAGAATAGTAAATTTTTCCACCTATGATTGAAAAAGGATTTTTTTTAATTGAAGATAGGCATTTTGATATAAAATCTTCTTTGAATGATGTGTCGTTATTTATTACGCAAAAATATTTATAATTCTTGTCAATAGCTGCCCTTAATGCGATATTAACTCCATAAGCAAATCCTTTATTTTTATCTTGAAATATGTTTATTTTGACACCTTTAGAATCAATATTTTTTTTATCATCGGAGAGATCTGAAATAAAAAGTTCAAAATTTTTGTTTTCTTGTTTTTGCAAACTTTTTGAAAAATCTTTGAGAACATCGTAATTGTTATAAACGACAGTTATAATTGCAAGTTTATCCATACTAATTTTTATAAAATGTTAATAATTGTGTGATAATTTTTATTCCAAAGAGATATCTTATTAAAGTGTAATATATAGCAATTCCTAAGAAGATAATTAATATTATTGAATTGATAGTTGATATTGTTAATAGCTTATCTAAGACAAAAAGTAAACCTCCCATAATAACAGCAGAAGTTATAAAAGCATATACTGGTTTAATTGCATCAAATTTTAATAATGACTTAGCTTTAATTAGAACGAGAAAGTAAAAGGTTGAGACTATAAGGTGTGCGATTGGGAATCCAAGTAGTCCAAAAACAGATATTAATACGGGTGTGAGAAACCAGATTAATATAGTAAAGAAAACCATAAACAAGAAGGTAGTTTTTACTTTTCCAAGAGCGTTCAGAATATTCATAAATGGAGCAGAAAAAGAAACAAGAAGTGAGGATATGGCAAATAAATAAAATAAAGGAAGTGCAGGCTCCCATTTATTGTAATTTGGAATTATTTGAATAAGTTTTGGCATTATAAGCATCATACCAATTAGAATTGGGGCAAGAAGAGAAGTTTGATAATAAAGTATTTTTTCTATTAGGTTTTTAACTAGTTTTTTGTCGTCTTGAAATCTAGCTATAAGTGGAAAAATTATTTTACTAATATTATCCATAATAATTCTTATTGGAGCCTCAGCCCATTTTTTAGCAAATCCAATAAGACCTAAAGCTTGAAAACCAACAACTTTTCCAAGATATAAAGTTATTAGTTCATCTTTAAAAATTGCTAAAAATGAACTTGCTTGAAAAGGAACACCAAAAGAAAGAAGCTTTTTTAAAGACGGTAATGACAGACCGATTTTTGGCATCCAAAACGATAGAGAATATATGAGTATGACTCCTGTTAAAGCTCTTAACATTACAGAAAACGTAAAACTTTGGAGTCCAAATCCTAGAATTGCAAGTAAGGAAACTGAAATATAAAAAACAGAATTTTCAACTATTTGTACAAATACAATTTTTTGAAACTGTATTTTACGTTCTAAAAATACAGAAGGAATCGTTTTTAAAGAGGATAAGAAAAATGATCCAAGGAGAGCCCAATATAGATAAACTGCTTCGATTGGTAAATTATAAAATTTTTTAACTGATGAAGTCGCAAAAAAGCCTAATGTGATTAGTGTAATTATAAGAACTTGTTGAGCGGTGAAAGTAGTTTTTACATCATCATCGGACATATCCTTTTTTTGGATTAGAGATGCAGCAAGACCTACATCGGAAAAATAATTTAAGAATGCTATTATAGATAAGACTGTAATGTAGATACCAAATGCTGAAGGAGGTAGAAGTATTGTTAATACTAAATTTGCAACAAAACCTAAGATAGCAGAGTATCCACTTTGAAAAAAAAGACTAAACGCAGAAATAAAACTTTTTCTTTTAATTGAGGCGTTTACGCCAGTTTGTTCCACAATAGAGGTTAAATATATATAATAATAGAAATGCAAAAATTAAAAAAACTTTTCAGTTATTTTATAGTTCTAATTATATCAATTCCTGCTTTATTATCCTTATTAAACAATTCTTACTTTTCGATGCATGATGATCAACATATGGCAAGACTTTTTCTGTTTAATAAAGGCCTTATCCAAGGTAGTTTATTTCCAAGATGGGTAGATACGTTAGGATTTAGTTTTGGCTATCCATTGTTTAATTTTTATCCTCCAGCTATATATTATATTTCAGAATTTTTTCATATTTTTGGACTTTCTCTAATATGGTCGATTAAATTGATGATAATAACCGGTTTTATTCTTTCAGGTTTAGGAATGTTTTTATTTGCAAAAAAAAGAATAGGTTTATGGGGTGGGTTAATAGCTGCGACCCTATACAATTATTCGTTTTATCACGCTGTTCTTGTCTACGTTCGAGGGGATTTTGCCGAATTTTTTAGTCTCGCATTGCTCCCATTTATTTTTTTAACATTTGAAAATCTTTGGGAAACCCCAAATTTTAAAAATAGCGCTTTTTTTAGTATAGCGTTTGCACTATTGACATTAACCCATACTCTTATTGCATTCCCAACAATATTTTTTTTGGCAATTTTTTCTATATTTTATTTGTTTAAAAAGCTTAAAAACAAGATAAAATCTTTAATTAAAGTAACTATCGGAGGAGTTCTTGGGCTTGGATTGTCGGCTTTTTTTTGGCTCCCTTCGATGTTAGAGCGTAAACACACTATTCTTGATAAAGTATTTCCTACAGAACTTTCCAATTATCAACTTCATTTTGTCTGTCCTCAACAATTTTTTTATTCTCTATGGGGCTATGGTGGTTCAATCGCAGGTTGCGCTGATGGAATAACATTTCAATTGGGAAAAATTCATATAGCTCTTTTTTTACTGGCCGCAATAATGTCTGCGGCTTATCTTTTTCGCAAGAAGAAGTATGACAATAACATATCTTTCTTTTTTCTTTATAGCTCACTAACACTATTAACGATTTTTATGACCACAAAATATTCGCAGCTTGTATGGGATGGTGTCCCATATTTTCAGTACATGCAGTTTCCATGGAGATTTTTAGGTTTTGTTACATTTTTTATTTCTATTTCTTCCGCTTTTTTTATCTACATATTTTTAAAATTATTTAGGGGTAATAGATGGAAAGGTTTTATTATATTGTTTTCTCTGGGAATAATTTGTTTCACAAGTTTGTACTATAAAAAATATTTTCAACCAGATAAATATATTGTTAAAACAGATAAGCAGCTAACAAGTTTTAATGAGATTGCTTGGAGAGTAAGTAGAAGTTCTTTTGATTTTCTTCCTGTAAATATTCCAACAACCAAATCAGAGTTAAATACTACAATTCCAGCGATTACAAAAAAAGACCTTAAAACTGAAATTTACAACATTTCTTCAGGTAAGTTAAATAAAGTCAATATTCTTAAAAACACTATGAAAGAAAAGCAGTTCAAGATTGAAGCAAATGACTTTTTTAATCTTGGGGTTAACACATTTAATTTTCCAGGTTGGAAAGCTTATTTAAACAATAAAGAAATTTCTATTAATTCAGATAATCAATTTAAACTGATATCCGTAGAAATTCCTAAAGGTCGTCATAACTTGCACATTATTTTTGAAGATACATTAATTCGACAAATAGCCAAAGCTATATCACTTATTTCTGTAGTAGCAATTTTATATATATTTTTAAAGTTTAAGTTTAAAGAAGTAAAAAGCTGATTGTCCTCCTGGCTTTTCATATTTTTTGATAAGATCGATTGGCCATATTCCAGGGAATTCAGTTCTGTGTGAGAATACAACGAATACAAAATTATCGTTTAAATATTTTTGATTTTCCCAAAGATGTTCCCCATCTAAAGGCCAATATGCCTTTATATTTATTTTATCTGTTGGTTTAAGAGACGCATTTAACATGTCTCCCACAACGCCAAAGTTTCCTTCTGCAACAATAATAACTGGCTTTTCCTTTGACTTTTCTCTAGCGTATTCGATGATTTCTTTTACTCCATATCCTGCAGACGTGCCTTCGATATATTGGCCTCTATCTATTGGCGGAAAAGGAATATTGTTTGTAGCAAATAATATAGGAGTATCAAATATTAAAAAGGATGCAAATAAAACAATAACAATGTATTTTAATAGTTCCTTTTTTTTGTAAGTTGTTAAAAAATAAACTGCAAGAATAAGGAATGATGTACCAAAGAAATTTAAATATCTTGGAAAAACAACTTTTGCAAAAAATGATACAGCCATATATGGTAACAATATCCAAAGAAGAAGATATGTGGCCAGTCTCCAGTCTTTTTTATAGAGAAAAACAAGTCCAACAAGTCCGATAATCGGGAGAATAAATGCCGATTCCCAAGCTACGTATAAGGGAATTATTTTTATATTATGGAAGAATGATAGGAAAGGAGTTTTTAGAAATTCTTGAAAAGTCATTACGAAAGTTTTGTTCTTTTCAGCTACGAAATGAAGATAAGGTGACAGTCTTTGTACATTGTATATTACTAAAGATAATATAAGTACAATGATATAAAGGAAGCCGTAATTTGATAATTTATCAAAAAACTTTTTTACATTTTTTTCAAGAAACAAAATGGGGGATAGAGCAGAGAGTCCAATAAACATTCTTACAGAAGATTTAGATAATGAAAAGATTCCTGCAGAAAGTCCAAGTAGTAGCGCTATATCAAGCCGTAAATTTCTTGCTAAATAGATTGATAGAAATAAAATCCAGATAAATCCCGCATTTACAAAAGAGTCAACAAGTGCCAATCTATCGTAAAAAAGAAAATATGGAGTAAAAATATAAAGCATTGAGCTCCAATATGCTGCTTTCTTACCAAATAAATAAAAACATAAAGAAAACAAACCTGTTAGGGCTACAAATCCTCCAGTTACAGAGAACAATCTCCCAGCTAAAAGTAAATTATTTGGAAAAAACTTTAAAAAGAAAATCGTAAACCAAGTTTGAAGAGGTTGCCTCCCATCTGTTAGTGAAATGAAACGCCAGGTAGCATCGGTTTTGGCAATCTTAGCCCAATTTATATAAATACCTTCATCTGTAAATATGGGAAATTTATCAAGATTAATTAATCTCGTAGCAAAAAAGCCGATTAATATGAGACTTATGAATATTAAACCCTTTTTTGTAAAATTTTTACGAAAGAAATTAAAAATCTTTTGAAGACTAAACATACAATAACATTATACAAATTATTTATTGATTGATTAACGAATTGCAAATTAAAGAATTATGAACAATTCATTAATACGCTAATACTTTAATTATTAATATAAAATAATACTTATAGCATAAGAATATTTGTTATAATCTTTCAAAATGAGATATTCAGTAATTGTTCCAGTATATAACGAAGAGGAAAACTTAAGTACTTTATATAAAAGGATAAGTGATGTTTTAAAAAAACTTAAAAGTGACTATGAGATTGTTCTTGTTAATGATGGCTCTTTTGATAACACTTCATTTCTTTTAAAAAAACTTCATGATAAAGATACAAATGTAAAGGTTATTAATTTTTCACGAAACTTTGGACACCAAGTTGCAGTATCTGCTGGACTTAAATATTGTACAGGAGATCATATAGCAATTCTTGACGGTGATTTGCAAGATCCTCCTGAAATTTTACCTAAATTTTTTAAAAAGCTTGATGAGGGTTATGATGCGGTTTATGCAATAAGAAAAGACAGAAAAGAAAACATATTTAAAAAATTTGCGTACACTTTTTTCTATAGATTTTTAAAACTTATCGCAAATATAGATATCCCGCTTGATAGTGGAGATTTTTCCGTTATGAACAGAAGAATTGTTGACGCTATAAATTCCTTACCTGAAAGAAATAGATTTGTGAGAGGTTTGAGATCTTGGGTTGGATTTAAACAAATAGGGCTTGAATACGAAAGAGATAAGAGGTTTGCAGGGGAGAGTAAATACAATTTAGGAAAATTGTTTAAGCTTGCATTTGATGGAATATTTTCATTTTCATATATTCCGCTTCAATTTATGTTTTATTTAGGTCTTTTTTCATTAATACTTTCGTTTTTAGGAAGTATTGTTGCTATTTATTTTAGATTTTTTACATCCGCTTATAATAAGGTGCCTGGTTTTGCAACAACTATAATTTTGGTTATGTTTGTTGGAGGGTTAGTTTTATTTTCTGTTGGAATAATGGGGGAATATATAAGGCGGATATATGATGAGATTAAAGCAAGACCACAATTTATAGTTGAATCAACAATTGGATTTGAAAATAAAAACTCTAATCTCTAATTCCTAAATTCTAAACAAATTCAAATACTTAAATTTAAAATATAAAAGTTTTATATTTTATACATTCGAGCTTTGATACTATTTAGAGTTTAGAGATTAGATTTTAGGGTTTATCTATATAGTTCTAGATTTCCGAATGTTTTAAGAAGGGTAAGTTTACTTTTATTATCTATAAGGTTTTTTTCTTCTTTTTCTATAACATAACAGCTGTCTTGTTTTTTGGAGGATAAAGATTGGCTTAATTCCTTTTCTGCGTAAAGGAAGTTTATTTTACCTTCAAAATAATAAACCATTGATGGGTGACTACCCCACCATTTTGTTGTTGTTATAAGAAGACCGAGCTTATTAAGTTCCTCAAAACTTTGTCTGCTTTGTTTATCAAGAAGGATATTTAAATTACTACATTGAGTTTTTGCATACAAAGATAGGTGATAGTGTGGTTCTTCTTTGGAATAAAAAGTTCCAAAAAAATTATTCATAACAAATGTTTTATAAAAAACTAATAAAACAAGAATTATGGAAAAGCCAATATAAAACTTTTTATTTTTTTTAAATATAAGTCCAGGTGCTGCGGCAAAAAAACCAAATTGAGGAATAGCAACATAAAAGTACCAGAAAATTTTAGTTTTTGTTGCGTTTAAAAATAAAAACCAAGGTAAAAGATAAAAAGCGTAAAATATTTTTGATGCTTCAAATTTGTTTTTATATAACCATATGAAAAGTGATATTATTCCAAAAATAATAAAAATAAGAAGAGGTCCATATTGATCTTTGACAAGACTTAAATAAAAAGTTCGTTGTCCAAAATGAAATTCAATTGACGATGTGACTCTTCTAAAATGGCTTTCAATAATATGCTGTTTCCAAAAAGTGTTTCCTAACATTAAAAACATAGCTCCAAACCACGCGATTAAAATAGAAGAGTGAACTGTTAATTTTAACATTCCTTTTTTGAATTCTTTTTTATTTAATTTTTTTTGTATATATATGTATATATAATAAGCAGCAATTGCAAAAACAGGATAAAAACCAATTAGCGACTTACTAAATACAGCGATAAATAGAAAAAAGAAACTTAAAAATTTTCTATCAAAAAACAATACATATCCAAGCCAGCCAAGAAGAAGGAACAAATCTAAGTTTACAACCTGTGCTCTTTGCAAGAATATTGGAGTAAAAGCAGTTGTGGCAACAGCCAGGGTAGAAAATAAAGGATCTTTAAACAACTTATTATATAGCAGATATACGAAGGAAAGAACAATCAATGATATTAACAAAGTAAACACTCGTGTTGAAATTTCAGATGAGATAAGGGGAGAACTTTTTTGAACTAGCCCATATACAAGAGGGACTAAGGGTGGTTTGTCGAGCCATGCTTCTCCTTGCCACATTGGAAAAAGATAATAGTTGTTTTGGATCATTTCTTTTCCGGATTGCACGTACAAAGATTCATCCCAGTCATAAAAAGGGGTAGGATGAGATAAAAGTTTGTAAGAAACAATACTAAAGAAGAAAACCAGAAAAAGAATTATTAAATAGTGTTTTTTTATAAACGTCATTTTAGCCTTTTTGAAAAGTCGTATTTTTTGATTAAATCGAATTTTTTTATTTTTAATATATCTTTCAAGGCCCCGAAAGAATCTCTTAAAAAGTTCACATTCTTTGTCTCTACGTGTTTCCACGAAACTGGGACTTCCTTAATTATATAACCCATTTTTGCAGCTATGAATAAAAATTCTATATCAAATCCAGCAGACACAGAGGAGCCTTTTATTACATCGCTATGAGAATAAACTAATAGTTTTTTAATAATTCTTCTAGCTGTGCTTGTTTTGAATAATTTAAAACCACATTGAGTATCTTTTATTCCACGAAGATTGATTAACAAATCTCTAATAAATATTGCACCTAAAGCCATTATCTTTCTTAATATAGGAGCCCCTTTCCTTTTTGATTTTCTTGAACCAATAATGATTTCAAACCCATTTTTTATTTGTTCAATCAATTTTTCAGATTCTTCTATTGGAGTTGCGAGATCTATATCTGAAAACATTACATAGTTGCCACGAGCTTCCATAATTCCGGTTATTATTGCAGCAGCTTTTCCCATATGTTTGTTTTCAATTAACTTAAACTTTTTAAGTTCAGGTAAATATTTGTTTTTAATAATTTTTTCAGAAGAATCATTAGATCCGTCATCAACTATTATTATTTCTTGAAAATAATCTTTATTATGGATATAGTTTCCAATCTTATCAAGAACTCCTTTTTGTAGATTTGTTTCTTCGTTGTAAACTGGTATTACAAGTGATATTTTAAGCATATTATTCTCTAATAAGTTTGTATATTTTAACATTGTTAACTGTGAATTCACCTACTTGTTTATTTGCTGCAAAATATGCAACATCCCATTGTGGCGTTCCCATAGGGTTACATTCTGTTTCACATACAGTAAAAAGCTCATCGCCTTTTTCTAAACTATCTTTCTCAAGAGGTCTTTTGCCTTTTATTTCAAGAAAATATCTATATGTTGTACTTGAATAATCTTGAGGAATAGATGTTACAACAAATTTTTCAACATTGACATTTTCATATATTTTATTTGCAATATCTTTAGCTTTTTCTATTTGATTACTACCTTTATTAAATAGAAATGAATAACCTAAGGCGTTAACGTATATATATACTGAAAAAAAAGCAAAAATTAAATATTTACTATATTTAATTTCTGCAATATAGCTTAAAAAATAAGAAAGAATTACAAAATAAAACACATATACGGTTGTAAAATAATGTGGGAATTTTTGACCACTATATATGGTAATACCTATAAATGTAATTATAAAGAATAAAAAAAGAACACCAATAGGGGAATATTTTTTTATAGAGAAAAATAAAAATAATATAAGTGCAGTTAAAATAATATAAACAAGAAGAGCATTTAACTGAGCATTAAATACATATGTATTGAACATAAAAAAAGATTCATAAACTGTTTTTATTAAACCTGACCCTATTCCAGAAGAGGATTTTGATAAAGATATGAAATTATTTAAATTTAGAAAATTGTGTTTTAAATCAAAAATTACAAGAGGTATTGAAAAGAGTAAAAAAGAGCTGATTAAAGTAGCATATCCTTTAAGAAATGATGAAACCTTTTTTTTGCTTACAAGCAATTTAATTAATAAAAAAAGTGCTGTTGTAGGTATTAGAAATAAGGACAAATAATGAAGCTGTATCGAAAAAGATAAAAAAGCCCCACCTAGAAAATACCAAATAATATTATTTTTTTGTTGAGATTTATATATAAAGTAAAAAGAGAGGAAAGCAAAAAAAGGGAGCAGGTTAGGATTCCATGAAAATCTTGAGTATTGAATAATAAATGATGAAAAAGTTATGAAAATCGCGCTAAACAAGGCTACTTTTTGATTGAACATATCTTTTATAGCTATATAACATGCGACTGTAAATAAAGAAGAGAGTATTGCCACACCAATAGCTAATCCGATTGGATTAAAATTTGAAAATAAAAGCCAAGGAGCCATAAAGTAATAGTAAAAAGGCCCAAGATATACCTGTCCAATAGATGTGGGGGGGCCGATAGCAGGAAGATGTTCAAAAGTTAGAATTCTTTTTATAATAATCGCGTCTCTTCCCTGATCTCCTAAAAATGTGACAAATGCATTTAGTTTATAAAGGTGAAGAAATAGACTTATTATGAAAAGCAAGAGTAAATAAAACGAAAATTTGTTTTTAAAAGTTCTTATTAATATAGTCTTCATATTTGATAAAATATATCATCCCGTATGAAGAAATTATACAGAAAATTTAAGCCTTACGTAATTCTTACTTTTATAGTTTTGATTACAACTTTTATACTATGGCTCCCATTTGTCTTAAGAGTAGATTC
This sequence comes from bacterium, assembly GCA_043821785.1. Lineage (GTDB taxonomy): Bacteria > Patescibacteriota > Microgenomatia > UBA1406 > GWC2-37-13 > JBBEDP01. Next base: position 48,367 of record JBDRCK010000025.1, read on the forward strand.
TTGGTTTGGTTTGAAAATTGATAATCCAGGATTTCAAAATGTTTATCAAAATTATGATGGCCCACTGTATACAATTGCTTCAAAAACTTTATATGATCCTTTAAAAATAAGCCCACCAGATAAAGGCCTTATTGTTTCGCTACCTTTGACCAATGAGTATTTTGCCGCACATCTACCGCTGTATCCTCTTGCTATTCGCATATTCTCTCCTTTTGTTGGTTATTTAAAGTCAATGCTCATTACAAATGTTTTATTTGCAATATTTTTTGCATGGCTGTTTTATTTTTTTCTGGAGAAGTTCAAGATAAAAAATCCTCTTACTTTAACAACAGTGTGTCTTATGATGCCAAGATTTTTGGTTGTGAGATCAATAGGGGCGCCCGAAACGTTATTGATGTTTTTAATTCTGTCGTCGTTATATTTTTTTGAAAAGAAAAAATATTTATTATCAGGTTTACTTGGCGGTCTTTCTATTATCACTAAAAGCCCAGGGATAATTCTTTTTTTTACTTATTCTTTTGTGTTTATTGAAAGGTTTATTAAAGAGAGAAAGATTACTTTCCAATGGAAATGGTTGAATATATTATGGATTCCAATATTTTTTCTATTTCTTTGTTATTTTTACTATCTTAGATATGGAGATTTTTTTCTATACTTTAAACTTGGGAATTTGATTCCATTAGTTTTTCCATTTTCTGTTTTTAACTTTCAAGCAAAATGGGTTGATACCGCATGGTTGAACGACATAGTCTTTTATTATCTTATATTTGGGTTAACTATTATTTATTTGTATAAAAATAAAATGAGGAGTTTATTTTATTTTAGTTTAATTTTTTTCCTATCAATACTTTTTTTACAGCATAAAGATATAGCAAGACATAGCCTTCCTCTTTGGCCGTTAAGTATAATTGCTCTTAATAAATTCTTTTCTTCAAAAGCATTTCTGGCGGTATTCTGGTTAATTATTGTTCCAGCGTCATTATTTTACAGCTGGAACTTTATACTCTATAATAGATTACCTATCGCAGACTGGGCACCTTATTTATGAAAAAATTTCTAAAATATATTAAAAGAAATTGGATTGTAGTTTTAGCTTTAGTATTTATTTTAGGATTTGGAGTATATAAACAACAAGCATCTGCAAAAGCAGATGCTCAAGCAACATATACAGTTAAGAGACAAGACTTAAAAGAAAGTTTGTCTTTTTCAGGTGATTTAAACTCAGAAGAAAAAGTCACTTTAAGATTTCAGACTTCCGGAAGACTCAATTGGGTTGGGGTTAAAGAAGGAGATTATGTAAAAAGGTTTCAAACCGTTGCAACACTCGATCAAAGAGAATTAAAAAAGAAATTAAACAAGGAGTTAAGAGACTATATTAAAGAAAGATCAGATTTTGATCAAACTATAGACGATTATGAATTTGTAAGTGGAAGTTACGCAAAGCGAGTTAGAGATATTGCTCAGGCAGATCTAGATAATACCGTGCTTGATGTTGAAATTCAAAATCTTGCAGTTGAGTTTTCAAATTTATTTACTCCTATTGAAGGGATTGTAACAAGCGTTGCAAGCCCATATGCTGGTGTAAATATAACCCCAGCTCAAGCGGAATTTGTCATAATAAATCCAAATACGATATATTTTTCTGCAGTAATCGATCAGACAGAGCTTGCGGGATTAAAAGAAGGTAAAGAAGGTGTTATAACGCTTGATGCTTTTCCTGATGATAAGATAAAGACAGAAATTAAAACAATATCATTTACTCCTATTGTCGGTGAAAGTGGTACGTCATATGAAGCAAAAATGGAATTAGATTTAGACAATACAAACTATAAATATAAAGTTGGAATGACAGGGGATGTTGAGTTTATTTTAAGAGATATTAAAAATACAATTTCAGTTCCATCGGAATTTATTAAAAAGCAAGGATCTAAAAAATATATTGATGTTGACGTAATGGGTAGTAAGAAAAAATCATATGTAACAGTTGGTGTAACTATTGATGATCTTACTCAAATAAAATCTGGGTTAAAAGAAGGCGACGTCATATATGATTAAGCTAAAAGACGTATACAAAGACTACAAAATTGATAGGGAGCTTACTTTTCAAGCACTAAAAAAGATTAATTTAACGATTAAAGATGGCGAGTTTGCTTCAATTATGGGACCTTCTGGATCAGGGAAATCAACTTTAATGCATTTGATAGGCCTTCTTGATAAACCAACTAGAGGCTCAATCCTGATAGATGACAAAGATGTCTTATCACTAAGCGACGATGAACTATCTTCCTTAAGAAATGAATATGTTGGCTTTGTTTTTCAACAATTTAACTTAATTAATAGATATACGGTATTGGAAAATGTTGTTCTACCTACTATGTATACACGGCGCAATTTAAAATTTGATCCAACAGAAAGAGCATTGGAGCTTCTTAAAAGTATAGGGATAGAAGAGAAAAAAAACTCTTATCCAAATAAGATTTCTGGAGGTCAACAACAAAGAGTAGCAATTGCACGAGCTTTAATTATGAAGCCTAAATTAATTCTTGCAGATGAACCAACTGGAAATATAGATACAAAAACAGGAAAAGAAATTATGAAAATACTCAAAGATCTAAATGTAAAAGAAAAAATAACAATAATTATAGTCACTCATGAGAAAGAAGTGGCTCAACAAACAAAAAGGATTATTAGTATAAAAGATGGAGAATTAATATGAAAACTTTTATTTTCTTTTTCAAGTCAGCAATTTTTAACTTTACTCGAAATAAGATAAGGACACTTTTAACGTCTCTTGGTATTTTAATAGGAGTTCTATCTGTGATTCTTCTTATAGCTTTAGGATTGGGATTTAAAAAATATATTGACCAGCAATTTGAAAGCTTATCTCCAAATTTGTTAAGAATTCTTCCAGGAAGAATTCTGCAAGGTGGGGGATTTAGTGGTGCACCAGGACTTACAAGTACAAGGTTTGATGAAAAAGATTTCATTAAGCTTGAAAGAGTTAGGGAGGTAGATTATGTAGTCCCTGCTTTTACAAAAACTGTAGAAGTAACTTCAGGAAAAGAAGCTAAATTTACAGATATTTATTCTTCATCAGAAAATATTTTTAATGCGTTAAATCTCGAAACTACTGATGGTAAATTGTTTACAAAAGAAGACGTTGATAAAAGAAGTAAGGTAGTAGTTATTGGTCCTAAGTTAGCAGAAAACCTGTTTAAAAGAAAAGATTTAAGTATTGATAGATATATTAAAGTTGAAAGTCAGAGATTTAAAGTGATTGGTGTAACAAAATCTTTTGGTGGAGGGTTTGGAGGTCCTGATTTAGACTCTTATGTTTATATGCCTTACAAAACAGGATATTCACTTAATAAAGATAAAAAATTTCTAGCTTTTATAGCAAAAGTTAAAGATGGGATTCCTCTTTCTGTAGCAAAAGAAGCTTTAAATAAAGTAATGTTAAAAACTTATGATGAAGATGAATTTTCAATAATTGAACAGACAGAATTGGTAAATGCTATCTCTTCAATTTTTAATGTTTTAAACACAGTTCTTGTTGCAATTGCAGGGATTTCACTTGTTGTTGGAGGAATTGGAATTATGAACATTATGTACGTTACTGTTACTGAACGAATTAAAGAAATTGGTATCAGGCGAGCTATTGGAGCAAGAAAAGGGGATATTTTATATCAATTTCTAGTTGAATCAGTTGTGCTTTCATTGTTTGGAGGAATTATTGGATTAATTCTTGCTTGGATTATTATATTTTTTGTACAAAGAGTGTTTCCTGCTTATATTGATGCAACAACTGTAATTATTGCTTTGGGAGTATCAAGTGTAATAGGTGTAGCTTTTGGTGTGTTTCCTGCTAAAAAAGCTGCTGAGCTTTCTCCAATTGATGCGATAAGATATGAGTAAAATTTTAAATATGGCGGTCTGCGATTTTTGAAGCACCGTATGAATCAGGTTTTATCTTAACATCATAACCATTGCTTCGCACCATCCCTGTTATTTCATTGATCATGTCTCTTGTATCTCCGTTTTTTCCAATATCTATATGAATTTGTATGTCATATTTGGCTATTCCGTTTATTTTAAAAAAGTTTATAAAGTTTTCAGATGTCTGCATTGACATTAAAGCTTCATGATAAATTCTCTCTTTTAAAGGGACGACTCTATTTATAAAATCTCTTCTCCAAAAATAAATACCTCCAGATCCAACATGATGAATAATCAATGCAGAGACAAAGTCATAAGCGTTACTTTTTTGTTTTTGTGAGTCTGAACCTACTATTATTTGATATCTTGCTTTTTTATCCTGAGACATATAGGAGGTGATGATTTTTTTCAGCTCATCAAGTTCTATCTCGCCGTAGGTTGGGCTATAGTAATGCCCGTTTGTTTTTTTCTTTCCATTCCCATTTTCCATGAAATGATATTATACTACTTTGCCGGGGCGCGGGAGTTGATTTTTGGGTATGAATATCGTGTTATAATTTGAAGAGTGAAAAATTTCACTCGGTTTTATAAGCCAATACTGCTTAGTGTTTGTTTCATACTCCTTTTATATATTACTTTTCCATCTTTAAATCCTCTTGATAATCGAATGTTCAATTTTCACGATATCACGCAAGCTGGTCGTATTAATGAATTTGTACTTAATCTAAGTTCTGGAAAAATTCCTCCTAGATTAGCCCCTGAATTTTCGTTTAATCAAGGTTTTCCTTTATTTAATTTTTATGCCCCTTTTGCATACTGGATAGCAGCGCTTATATATTTTTTAGGAGTTTCTGTGATTGGTTCTTTGAAACTTTCTTTTTTTCTTGCATTTGTTCTGTCTTTTTTTACAATGTTATGGTTTCTTCGAAAACTCTTTGACTTTATACCAAGCCTTTTAGGTGCGACCCTTTATGTAACCTCTACATATTTTGCAACGGAGATAATGATAAGAGGAAACTTAGCTGAAGTATGGTATTTAGCGTTATTACCGCTTGTATTTTCACTTTTAATAACTAATAGCAAAATTCCTACAAGAAGAAATTTTTTTTTGACCACAATCATTCTTTTTTTTACATTTACAGTACATAATATTTTTTCTTTATTGTCTGTATTAATATTTATTGGATTTGCTTTGTTACTTCCTAATAAAAAATCTAATATACTTGCGATAATGCTTTCATTATTACTTGGAAGCTATTTCTTATTACCTGCCCTTACAGAAACATCTTTTACTCAAATAAAAAGTCTTATAAAAAGCTATTCGTATCAGGATCATTTTTTATGTGCGTGGCAACTTTGGAAATCAAATGGTTGGAATTTTGGTTCATCGTTGCCAGGATGTGGCGGTGATCAGTTAAGTTTTAAATTGGGAAAGTTAAATTTAATTTTAGGATTATTAGGATTATTATTCTTATTTTTTAGAATGTTTATATATAAACATAAAAATACGATACAAAAGATTAGTCTTTTTATTGGATTTCTTTTTGTATTTTCTTTATTCTTAACACTTTCTTACTCTAATCCAATTTGGGATTTATTTTCACCCGTAATGGCATTATTTCAGTTTCCGTGGAGATTTTTAATTTTTGGAATGGTAGGAGTAGCTTTTTTTGGAGCATATTTTTTTCATTTTATAAAAATTCCGTTTAAAAACATTTTAATGATTATAATAATTATTGTAAGTTTTGTAACTGCAAGAAAATATTTGATTAAACCAATGTATTCGTATGCAGAATATAATACGAAATACAATTCCAACTCTACCCTTACTCAAGAGCTAGCCTTTATGATGCCCGAATATATATCAGCGAATACAAATTATGGGTATTGGAGTTCTTTTGATCCTGCATTACCTTCTTCAAAATCAATAAATTTTAATTATTCACTTCCTGTTGAAACTAAACAAAAAATCATAGTTGAAAAAAACAGTCATTTTGAAAAAAGAGTAAGTGTTTTAAATCATGGAAAGGTAATAGTGAATGTCCAATACTTCCCTTTTTGGAAAATTTATATAAACAATAAACAGGCTAATATTGAAAAGTTCGATAAACTAGGCCGTCCCATTCTGCAAGTAGATAAACCTTCAACAATACTTATAAGATATGAACAAACGCCGATTGAAAAAACTGGAAATAGTATGACTATTTTTGGATTTTTGCTACTTTTTATAATCGTATATAAACGAAGTGTCTATGAAAAAATTATTTAAAAAACTGAGTTTAACAAAAAAAGATTACTTACTTCTAATAATACTGACCTGTCTTATTTCTTCAATCTTTTTTTTAAGAATATCCTCATCATACCGAATGCCATTTAATTACAACTACGATTCAGATTTTGGTCGAGACTTATTGAGGATGTATGAAATACTCCACGGAAAATTTACCCTAATTGGTCCTCAACTAAGTTTTGCAGGTCTACACATGGCGCCTTATTATTTTTATATTTTTGCCCCCTTTTTACTATTGAGTAGTTTCGACCACAGAATTTTATTTTACATAAACGGTCTTTTTTTTCTTATAGGACTTATCTTATTGTTCCTATTTTTTGGAAAAAAATGGAAAAAATACTATTCTTTCTTATCTATATTGTGGTTAGTTACAACTCCATATATTATTCTTGCTGCAAGGTCACCAGGTAACGCTTTTAGTTATTTGATTTTATTTATTTTTACAATTATCGTAGTGCTTTATAAAAACAAAATATCTAAAAAATTGCATTTTGCTATTGGAATGCTTGAGGGCTTAATCATTAACTTTCATCCTATTAACATTTTTATCACTATTCCAATGCATTTGGGAAGAATAATATTTTTAGAACGAAAATCTTTAAAAGAGAAAGTCAAGACCAGCATATTAGCTATTTTAGGAATAGGCCTTATGTTTTCCCCAATAGCACTATTTGAATTTAAGCATGGCTTTATAATTACAAAAAACCTTTTAGATCCTAGTTATTATTTTTCCTTTTTTGGTTCTAGTAAATTCGAATTTTCAACTTTAATACAAAGTTTCATAGATTTTAATATAACTACCTTCAACCTAATACCCCTTTCAATGTTTGGTTTATTTTTTCTAATTTGTGTTTTATTTTTTAAGATAAAAAGAAGTAGAAATCTAACCTTAGTTCTTACAATAATCTTTTTGAATATTTTGTTTTTAGCTTTAATGAGACAAGGAGCATCTCATTACTTCTTACCTACATTGCTTTTGTTACAGCTCGCTTTGATAATTCAGATTAATAAATTCAAGTTTAGAAATATAATTATTAGCGTACTTATCGGTATTAACATTTTGCTTTTTCCAATTCGCCTATATCAACCTGCGCGTAACTTAACTCATTTGGAAAATAATTTTATAAAAATAGACAGGGCAAATTTTTTACCACACGATGATCTAAATGTAATTCTCATAAATGAAACGTATTTATCAAAAGTTGGTTATGAATACAGATATTTACTTAAGAAATACAATTATTCTGTCGACGATGAATATTCTTATAATAAATCAAAATATCTTATGGTTATAGATGAACAAAGTACGGTTAAGGAAATAAAAAATGAATTAAGTTGGGAATTTGATCAATTTGGTAATAAAAAGTTATTACGAACAAATAGAATTAACGAGACCACTTTTTTTCTATTCGAAAAAGAAATACATTAAATAATTGCGGAGCATGCGGGTCTGGAACTTTTTTAATCCTCAATTATTCTATTAATTTCAAAATGTTTTTTCATAAAAGTTCGTCCTGATCCTGATTTTAGATATTTCTCGAAGTTAAAAGCTGTATATTTGTTTGAAAAGGCAAAATAAGAAATTAGTTTAATTGGGAGTAATGGTTTAGTTGCTATAACATAACCTTTATTATGTCTTTCTATTCTTTCTTTAAGATTATCAGTACAACCAACATAGGGTTTTCTGTTATTGCAACTCAAAACGTAAACATAGAACATTAAAACCATCTTGGTTTATTTTAAAATCAAATCAATAGACTATAGTCTACAAAGACATTCTTTTAGATTGTTATAGCGGACTTTGTCCGCCGTAGTCCAACGAAATTAATTCCACCTTCGCTTTCAGCTTCGGTGGACGAAGGCGGAGAGGGTGGGATTCGAACCCACGATAACTTTGCAGCTATACTGGTTTTCAAGACCAGTCCATTCAACCACTCTGGCACCTCTCCAAGTTTTTCCTCCTTCGCATAAAGCTTCGGAGGATTAGTTCGACTATCTCTGCAAACTTCGTAAAACTCGTTTTCAGAGAGTCTCACTGAACAAGACTGCCGTACTAGTCCACTATGCGACCTCTCCTACTTGAGGCGCGTACCGGAGTTGAACCGGTGCATAGCTGTTTTGCAGACAGCCGCGTTTCCCCTTCGCCAACGCGCCAATTTATGATATATTGTACCTAAATAGGCAATGAAATTAAAGATAGAAACTTCTGCAGGAGGAATTGTTTTTAAAAAACTAAAAGATGAGACACACTGGCTCATCATAAAGCATTCTATATATAATAAGTGGACTTTCCCAAAAGGGCTTATTGGAGACAAGGTTGAACAAGAAACTGCTAAGACCGCTGCTATAAGAGAAGTTGAAGAAGAGGGCGGTGTAAAAGCAAAAATTTTAAGTGAGGATCCTTTTGTTGTTAACTATACATATAAGTTTGGTGAATTTTTAATAAAAAAAACAGTTTATTATTACTTAATGAAATATATATCAGGTGATGTTAAAGATCATGATCATGAAGTATCTGACGCATCGTTTGAAGATGAGAAAAATGTTAGAAAATTTCTCTCATTTGAATCTGATAAAAAAGCTTTTAAAGAAATGCTACGTAAACAAAAACATCATTCCTAAAAATAAAACCCCTTGTTTAGTATAATATTAAAACAATTGCGCCTGTAACTCAGTGGCAGAGTGCCATCCTTATAAGATGGAAGTCCTTGGTTCGAATCCAAGCAGGCGCACCCTTCACTTCGATAAATCGAAGTTCAGGGTAAACTAAGAAGCTTGCTCTGAGGAGCGAAGCGACGAAGAGCGCAGATAGCCAAGGTGGTCACGGCGGGGGTCTGAAAAACCTCAGATGTCAGTTCGACTCTGACTCTGCGCACAATAGAATCAGTTAGCGAGTTAACGCGTTCACGGGTTAACGAGCTTTATTGATTCTTTGTCCGCCAATAATCGCAGCATGAGTCGTATACGAATAGTATTGAAAAGACGAATGCTAAGATATGGAGGACATGGTGTTGATAAATGCGGTGGTAATTCAGTGGTAGAATGTCTCGTTGCCAACGAGAATGTCGAGGGTTCGAGTCCCTTCCACCGCTCCAAAATTATATGAGAAACAATAAAAAAACTCTCTTATTTTTATTTATTCTATTAACTATAATTTTTTGCTACTTTAGATTAAAACCTATCTATTTTCAGACAATTCCCTATACTTTTGATCAAGGTCGTGATTTTTTAAAAGCACAAGAAATAATAAGGGATAAAAATTTAATGTTTATTGGACCAACAACTGGAGTACAAGGCATTTTTCATGGCGCTTGGTGGTACTATTTCTTAGCAATTCCTTATGTTTTATTTAGTGGAAATCCATTAGGATTTGTTTTATTTATTTTTCTTTCTGCATTTATTCAATACTTTTTATTTTATTTATTTATTAAAAAAGAATTTGATAGTAAATCTTCACTTTTATTTGCTAGTTTAATAGCCGGATCGTCATATTTTATTGGGACTTCTTATTTTGCAATAAATAGCATAATGACTTTTCCATTTATTCTTTTATTTTTTTTCTCACTATATAAGTTTTTAGGAAAAAAAGAGAATAAATATTTATTATTAATATTTTTAAGTTTAGGTTTTATTTTTGAATTTGAAGTAGCTTTTGGAATTTTTATTATACCTTCCTTTTTAATATCGATATTAATTTTGAGAAAATTTAAAGATTTTTTTCCAAATTTTAAAAGTAGCCTATATGCTTTTATAGGCTTACTTATTCCGATAGTGCCAAGAATTATGTTTGAAATAAAAAATAATTTTCCTGAATTAAAAATTATTTTGGCTTTTATAATTAATCCAAAAATATATGATTCAAAAACTTTAACTGAAAGAATATATGACAGATTCTTGCTTTTTTATAATTATTACGCTTCATTATTTCCAGATAAGAATATTTTTCTAGCTCTAATTGCAATTTTGATATTGATTGTTGGATTAATTATGGGCTATAGAAAGTTTTCAAAGATTAAAAAGAATTTTTTAAAAATTACACTTTCTACATTTGGTCTTTTATTTATTTTATCTTTATTCTACAAAGACAACTTCTGGTCAAATTACTACGAAGGTCTTCCTTATTTTTATGCCCTGTTTCTATCAATAGGCGCATATGGCTTTCAAAAGAACAAATTCAAACAAAAATATTTTAATTTTATTCCAATATTTTTTATTTCAATAATAATTATCGTTTCATTATTTAACTTGATTAAAGATATAAAAACAATAAAACCTGAAGAAATTACAGGTATGAGGGTGCAAACTACTGTGGTAAGCAAACTTTATAAGCATGTTGGAAGTAAAGATCTTTGCGTTAGAATTTATACACCTCCTGTAATTCCATATACATATACTTACCTATTCGATTATTTTTCTAGGAAAAATGGGTTAAAGTATCCGTTTGACAATTTTAAAGAAGGCAAATGTTATTTTATTATGGAAAAAGAGCAAGAAGGTTATAATTTTGAGCAAAGGATTGTAAAGTGGAGGCTTGAAAATATTCCAAAAAATACAGTTTTGGTTAAAAAAGAGTTTGTAGGAGATAATGTAGTTATAGAACTTTGGCAAGAAAAACAATAAAATCGCTAAAACAAAAATATTGGATGTTGTTAATAAATGCGGGCCTACCGAGAATCGAACTCGGATTATTTTAATGTGAATTTAGCGCTTCATCACTAAATTACTGGTGTAATAAAGATAAAATATTAAATAAAAGGAGAAAAAAATACTTAAGTGAAAATAAATTTAACTAAAAATTAGTTGATGTAATTCGTTAATTACATCTGTGACAGTTTCTTCAACCTTTAGTTTATAAGGATCTTTTTGTTCAGTTGTTTCTGTTTTAAACATTTGCTGAAGATTTAAAAATAAGTTATAAGCCAAACCGATCTCATTATTAATTTCAGTTTTTTCAGGTGAGCCAAAATTAAATTCAACAGGATAGTCTTCATCTCCAGTATTGATAATTCTTAAAATCAATGGGGAATCATTTGATATCGAAGGATCATAATATTGACGAAGCAGGGTAACACTCACTTTACCATGCGTTGTTTCAACTCTTGTTGTATAACCTGACTCCTTTATTATTGTTTGAACCAATGTTTGGCCTTGAGGATTAATAACAAAACCTTTTTTTTCTTCTTCATGCAAGGTCCAGAAATCTTCACTTACTGGAAATGTTGATATAATTTCCAAAGCTTTCATTGAAATACTTGTGTCTTTTGGTTCCATTTGTTTTTCTGGGGCCATGTAGAGCATATTGTAGCAAAAAAACAAATAACGTCAAATATTCAAGAAACACACTTTCCCGGAAAGTACCAAAAGTGTGGACCTACCGAGAATCGAACTCGGATCACTTCAATGCGAATGAAGTATTCTACCGTTGAAATATAGGCCCTAATTTATAAAAAATAGTAATAGTATTATAGCAAGCATTATTCGATAAACTCCAAAAACTACCAACGAATTTTTTTGTAAATACAATATCAACCACTTAACAGAAATGTATGCAAAAATAAATGAGACTATAAAACCTATTACTATCTTTTGAAAGTTAGTAACGTTGGTAGATAGAACTCCAAAATTTTTATATAGATCAAAAATTGATGCTGCAAGAATTGTTGGTATTGCAAGAAGGAATGAATAAGTTGCTGACTCATCTCTTTTATAACCTAATATCATCATTGATAAAATTACAGCCCCTGCTCTAGATATTCCAGGAACTATTGCGAAAGATTGAAAAAACCCTATTAAAAACGCATCTTTATATGAAAGTTCTGAAATTTTTCTTTTTAAATTAATTTTGCCTTTTTTAATTTCACCTTCAATGAAAATAAACAAAAGTCCAACTAAAAGTAGAGCGGAAGCAATGATTAAAGTAGAGTCAAAAAAAACACCTTTAATTATTGTAAAAAAAAGAAATCCAATTATTGCTGTTGGTATAAAAGATACGATAAGTTTAGCCCAAAGCTTTACATGTTTTAGTAAATAAGAAAAATACATAAATACAACCGCTAATATTGCCCCAGATTGTATAACGACTTCAAAAAGCTTTAAAAATTCAGATTGCTGTAACTGTAAGATTTTTGATGTAATAATAAGATGCGCGGTTGATGAAATAGGAAGAAATTCTGTAATTCCCTCAACAATACCAAGAATAAAAACCTGAAATATGCTCATATATTTTTTAAGTTAAAACTCATAACTCAAAATGCAAAACTACAACTTAAAACTTTTAAATTATAAGTTAACTTTTGATTTTTGAATTTTAAATTTTGAGTTATCATTGTGTTTAATTAGGCTTACTTAAGTATAATATAGAAATGAAAATAGCGCTTGTGCACGATCAACTTCAAGAGTTTGGAGGAGCAGAGAGGGTATTAATGTCTTTGAAAAAAATATTTCCAAATGCGCCGGTTTATACAGCTTTTTATAATTACAAAACATTA
>JBDRCK010000026.1:0-12340 GCA_043821785.1 bacterium
AAGCAGGCAGAGAGGGAATTATCAGCTGTTTTGATAGACCAAGTGTCGTCTTTTTCCGTCACAATCTTTCTTTTTCCCATCATACATATAACTTCAATAGCAATAACCAATCCTTTTTCAATCTTAGGTGTGCGCTCTATCTTTGTGGTTAAAATCCCAGGAACCAATGGATCCTCATGTAAGTCGTGCCCTATACCATGACCAACTAAAGTTTCGGATACATTAAATTTATTACCTTCAATATTTGTCTGGATCACCTTTGATATATCCCCTATATGATTTCCAATAATTGCAACTTTTATAGCTTGATAAAGCGTGTCTCTACCGACTTTGAGAAAATTAAGTGTGTTTTTATCTTTGTTACTACCAACTATAAAGCTAGTGGCAAAATCTATATGAAAACCTTGTTTATATAAGCCTATATCAACAGTAAGTAAATCTCCGTTTAACAATACTCTATCAGATGGTGGAGTATGAACTATTTGCTCATTAACAGGAACACAAGTTGACCAACTATAGTCATCTACTTTGTTAAAAGAAGGTTCTCCACCTTGTTTAATGATAAATTCCTCTGCTTTTTGATCTATGAATTTTGTAGTAATCCCAGGTTCAATTATTTTTCTTAGTTCTCTGATAACTTCTCGAAGTCTTTTACCAGCATCCACCATTATCTCGATTTCTGCTTTGCTCTTTAAATGAATCAACGGTATTTATGAATAATAAATAATTCGATATACATGCTCTAGCTTGTCATGCAAATCATCAAGAGTATGGTTATTTTTTACTAAAAAATCTGCATATGTAATAGTAGGCCCTAAATTAGTTTCCATAATTTCAAGCATATCTCGCTCTTTTCCATAAAGATTATTTCGTGTTTTTCTTGATTGAACTCGCTTATATCTAAGGCTTTTATCTGTATAAAGAGCTAGTATATAAATTTTTACATTTGGGAATTGTTTTTTTAAATATAAATACTCTTCCCATGACCTCATTCCATCTATCACAGTAGTCATGTTATCTTTGAACGCTTTCTTGATTTTATCAATGTTTAAAACTGCAAATCCTTCATTACCATGTTTTTCACGAATTCCGATTCTCATTTTTCTGTGAATTTCTACAGAGTGTGGAAGTTTTAGCTCATCAATCTTATCATTTAGAATATCACCAAATGAAATTACTGGAAGTTTTTTCTTTCTAAAAAAATCAGCAGATTCAGTCTTACCTGATCCATGAAGTCCTACTATAGTAATAAGGGTTTTTTTATCTTTTTTCCAATCTTTTATTCTGTTTTTTATTAATTTCTTACCTAAACTATTTAAAATATCTTTATTAACAGATTTTATATCCTTTGCGCCATCTATTGAAATTAGCTTTCCTTCACTCTCATAGTACTCGATAACCTTCTCTGTGCTTTTATGAAACAGCTCTATCCTCTGCTTTAAAGCTTTCAAGGTGTCGTCATCTCTTTTTTCAGTATCTGCCCTATGTGAAAGTCTCCATAAAGCTTCTTTATCAGAAACTTCAATATATACTACTTTATCTACGTTGTTTTTAAATTTCTTAGCTTGCTCTATTGTTCTTGGAAAACCATCAAGTATATATCCTTTTTTATATTCTGGCCTTGATAGATAGGAGTTTACAATTTCTATACTCTTATCATCTGGAATTAATCTACCAGAGGTCATAACAAGCTTTACAAACGATGCAAACTGAGTCTTACTTTTTGCTATTTCTCTAAAGATATGACCTGTAGATAGATAAGGTATTTCAAGTTGTTTAGATAGCAAATTACCTTGAGTTGATTTACCAGATCCTTGTATTCCAATTAATACTATTTTCATAGTTTCTTTTTTTCTTTATGTAATGTATGTTTTTTACAACGATTACAATATTTTTTTAGTTTTAAAGCTTCTTTTGAATTTACCTTACTTCTTTCAGTAACGTAATTTTGCTTATTACAAACCGTGCAAACTAACCCCAATAAAACTCTAGATCCTTTTTTTGCCATTTTTAGTTTAAATTTTAAATAATAATCATCTTTTTTGTCATCCTGGAACGAATATTATTCGTGATAGGATCTTAAATTAGATTCTATCAGTCGTTTCACTCCTTCCAGAATGACATTTTGTTAATTTAATATTTTATATTTATTTGCCTGCCCCTCGAAACAGATATCGTCTGGTATCTGTGAAGCGGGGTTATTTGTATTTTTAAATTTGTAATTTACTGAACGAACTTGTCATAACTTTTCATAACCAATTGTGCTTCAATCTTCTTGAATGTTTCTAATATTACAGACACTACAATAAGTATTCCAGTTCCACCAATAATCAAATTTTGTAAACCAGTAATCCCTGACACTATTGCTGGTAGAATAGCTATTATACCTAAAAATATAGCTCCAACTGATGTGATTCTGTATAATATCTTTTCCAAAAACTGCTTTGTCGCGATACCCGGCCTAATACCTGGAATAAATCCTCCGTTTTTTTGGATCTCTTCGGAAATATTTTGAGGATTAAATATAACAAGAGTATAAAAAAACGTAAAAGCTATTACTAATATAAAATAGAAAAAATTATAGAAAAAACCTTCTGGATTAAATAAGGTAACTAAAAACGATGCGATACTAGCAACTGCTACGTTGCTTGCACCCGCTAAAAAATTACCAACCAATTGAGGAAATAATACAAATGATACAGCGAAAATTATTGGAATAACTCCTGCCTGATTAAGTTTCAAGGGTAGATAATTACTTGCTGCTTGATATACTCTATTTCCTCTAATTCTCCTTGCATAATATACGGGGATTTTTCTTTTTGCTTCATTTACAAAGACAACAGATGCGATAACTACTATTGAAAGAACTAAAAATATCACTACATTTAATATAATTTCTGCGTTTAATACTCCAAGCGTTTGCCCAAGTACTACAGGTAATCTTGATACTATACCTACAAAAATAAGAATTGATATGCCATTTCCCATACCAAATTCAGTAATAAGCTCACCAAACCATATTAAGATAAACGAACCTGCTACTAAAGTGACTATGAATGAAAAGAACTGTACAGCTGTCAGTGTCGTAATAATACTTTGATTTTTAAGTAAAAAATATATACCAACTGCCTGTACTATAGTTAGAGGAAGTGTTAATAGTCGAGTGTACTGATTTATCTTGGTTCTTCCATATTCTCCTTCTTTTGCCAATTTTTCAAATTTAGGCACTATTGCTGTTAAAAGTTGAAAAATAATAGAAGCGTTAATATACGGGTTTAATCCAAGCGCCATAACAGAAAAGTTAATAAGAGTTCCTCCAGAGAATATATCAAGAAGAGATAAAAATTGATTTTCCGAAAATAAAACTCTAAGTTTTGCTAAATCAATTGTTGGAACTGGAAGAAATACAAAGACTCTAAAAACAAATAATATAAATAATGTAAAAAGAATCTTTCTTTTTAATTCTCTATCATTAAATACGAGCTTTATTTTATCTAAAATACCTTTCATTTTTCTTTTACACTTCCTCCTGCTTTTATAACTGCTTTAATTACTGATTTTGATGCATTGACTTCAAGTTTTATTTTTTTAGTTAACTTACCATTGTTTACAATCTTGACTTTCGCTTTTTCACTATCTATCAATTTACTTTCTATTAGCGCTTTCATATCAACTACCTGACCGCTTTTAAATATATTCAATTGTTCAAGGCCTAAAACTCTAGTCGTTTGTTTCCTTGATTTGTTTCTTCCCTTTCCCCGAAGCAATGGGTATTTTTTAGTTATTTTTGCCTGTCCTCCTTCAAAGTGAAGAGGAATTTTTTCTCTTGCTTTTTGATGTCTTTTTGTACCTCTGGTTGATTTGTTTCCTTTTCCGCTTCCTCCGCCTCGCCCTAATCTCTTAGCCTTTTTATCTACAATTTTAGGTAATTTTGACAACATATCTTTATTTAACGTTTTTTCCAACTTTTAATGGCTTTAAATTTTGCAGTGCTTTAAAAATTGCATATGCATTTACTATTTTATTTTTTGACCTAAGAATTTTTCCAGAAGCATTTTTTACACCTGCAAGTTCCAATATCACTCTTGCTACGTTTCCAACTTTTAAACCGCTTCCTTCTGGTGCTGGTTTTAAAATAATTTTTGCAGCTTTAAATTTTACTGTAATTGGATGTGGAATTGTAAATTTATCAGTTACAGGTACGTCAATCATATTCTTTTTCGCTTTAGTTATGGCTTTTTTAATTGCTGGAGGAATTTCTTGAGATCTTCCCATTCCAATACCAACCCTTCCTTTATTGTCTCCCACTATAACTAAAGATGCGAAAGTAATATGATTTCCTCCTGTTGTTTTTTTAGAAATTCTTCTAATTAAAAGAACTCGCTCTTCAAGTTTATTTGGTTCGTTTAAATCTATATTTTGATTGTCCATAATGATTTAATTAAATATCTAATCCTCCCTCTCTAAGGCCCTCTGTAAGAGATTTAACTCTACCATGATACGCATATCTTTTTCTGTTTAATACTGCTTTTTTTATTTTCTTCTTTAATAACTGCTTTGCTACTTCAAGTCCAACAAATTTAGATTGTTGTGTCTTGTTTAATTTTTTATCTTTAACATATTTTATGCTTGAATCAGACGCAATGACCAAACCTTCTTTTATAGCCTGTGCATAGATATACTTATTAGACCGAAAAATTGTTATCTTAATTCTATCTTGTTGTTTCATATTATTTTTAAATTTCAAATCTTAAATATCAAATCTAAAACTGTTGGTTTTTCCCAACCGCCACTCTTGTCATTCCCGACCTGATCGGGAATCCGCAGATCCTCAATCAAGTTGAGGATGACAGTTTGTTTGTTTTAAATTTTAAATGTTTAATATTTTATATTTATTTGCCTGCCCCTCGAAACAGATACTGTCTGGTATCTGTGAAGTGGGGTTTTTTGTAATTTTTAATTTATTGTTTGCTTTTGTTAAACTTCTCCTTCAGTCTTTGCCTTCTTTCCTGGCTTTAACTTTTGAACTTCCCCTTCATACTTAATCCCTTTGCCCTTATAAGCATCTGGCTTTTTAATTGATTTAATTTTGTTTGCAACCTCGCCAACCAGTTGTTTATTAGAACCGCTAATTACTATTTTTTTATTTCCTTCAACCCTGTATTTAACTCCATCTATTTTATTAAAAATTACAGGATGCGAAAAACCTACTTTAATTTCAAGGTCTTCACCAATCGCCTTTACTCCAAACCCTGTTCCACTAACTTCCAGTTTTTTTTCCCAAGGTTTAACGACTCCAATTACTGCATTTTGTATCAATGTTCTAAATAAACCATGAAGTGACTTTGCTTTTTTATATTCCTTTTTCCTTGTTACTATAATATTATTATCTTTTATTTCTATAGTTAAAACTTTTGGGAACCTTATTTCAAAATTTCCCTCTGCACCAGAAACTTTTATAATGCGATCTGTTAAATCAACTTTAACTCCCTCTGTAATAATTATTGGTTCATTTCCTACTTTTGACATAATTCATTACCAAATTTCAAATAATAATTCACCGCCAACTTTGTTTTTTTTAGCTTCTGTATCGGTCATAAGTCCTTTTGATGTTGAAAAAACTCGACTAAATATCTGTGATTTGTTTGGTCTTATTTCATTAGCTTTAAGATACGTTTTTCGTCCAGGTTTTGAAAATATTTTAATATCTGTAAATACTGACGCTCCGTTTTCATAAGTTAATATTACGGTTATTAAAGATCTATTTTTCTTATCTACACTAAAATCTTTAATATAGCCCAGTTTTTTTAAGATTATTAAAATCCTCTCCTTAAATTTAGTATGTGGCGATTCAATAGAGTCTTTACCTATCATATAGCCGTTTTTTATTCTAATAAGCAAATCTATATATGTAATATTCATAATCAAATAATTTAATTTATGTTGCTGTCAACACTCTTTTTGTAACTTTACCATGGCCTCTAAATGTTCGGGTTAGAGAAAACTCTCCTAATCTGTGACCAACCATAGATTCAGAAACTAAAACTTCTAAAAATTTTCGACCGTTATGTATCGCAAATTTATGCCCAACAAATTCTGGGGAAATCTGTGAACTTCTTGCCCAAGTCTTTATTGGAGACCTATCCCCAGTTTCTTTTTGTTTTTGAATTTTTTTTAATAATTTTGCCTCTATATATGGGCCTTTTTTTAATGATCTACTCATAAATATTTAACTCTCCATGGAAACATTACCATGAAAACTTTTTAACTCCTGGTATCTCACCAGCTAATGCTTTTTCTCTAAAACATATTCTGCAAATTCCAAATCTCCTCATGTATCCTCTAGGTCTTCCACAAAGTTTGCATATATTAACTTTTCTAACTTCGAATTTTTGTTTTTTATCGAATTTAACAATATTTGATTTTTTTGCCATATCTAGTTAAAAGGAATTCCTAAAATTTTAAATAGCTTCAATCCTTTATCTTTACTTTTAGCATCAGTTACTATTGTAATCTGCAATCCTCTTATTTTATCTATTTTGTCATAATCTATTTCTGGAAAAATAGTTTGCTCTGTAAACCCTAAATTTAAATTTCCATGGTTATCTACGTTTTTTTCAGAAACCCCTCTAAAGTCTCTAATTCTTGGCAAAATTATTTTTATTACTTTTTCTAAAAAGGAATACATATTTTTACCTCTAAGAGTAACCTTAACTCCAATAGAAAGACCTCTTCGAATTTTAAAAGCTGAAACTGATTTTCTAGCTTTTGTAATAATAGGTTTTTGTCCTGATATTGTAGCTATTTGTTCTTGAATTTTTCCAAGAACCGTCTTGCTAGTAACAGCTTCTCCTGCTCCAACATTTACCACAATCTTTTTAACACTTGGAACAGCCATTAGATTATCGCTTCCAAGCTCGTCTTGTAATTTTTTCTTAACCTCTTTTTTATAAAAATCTATAAAGTCCATAATATTATTAATATTTATATTACTGATTTGCATTTTTTGCATATTCTAACCTTTTTGTTTTTTTCCCTTTTAATCATAATTCTTGTTGGTTTTGAACATTTTGGACAGATAAGAATTACTTTTGAAACATCCAAAGATCTTGGGATATCAACTACTCCTCCTTGTGGAGTTTGTTCACTTTTTTTTACGTGTTTTTTATATATGTTGATTCCTTCAATTAACACCTTATTTTGTTTTTTATAAACCCTTTCTATCTTTCCTTTTCTACCCTTATCCTTACCGTAAACTATTTTTATATTATCGCCTTTTTTAATCTTCATAATTAAAATTAATTAATAAACTTCTTGAGCTAAACTTGCAATTTTATTAAATCCGTTATCTTTAATTTCTTTTGCAATAGGACCAAAAATTCTCGTTCCTTTTGGATCTTTCACATCTTTTGCCATTATTATTGCACAAGCATTGTCATCGAATCTTATATAGCTACCATCTTTTCTTCTAAACTCTTTTCTTGTTCTTACAATAACGGCCGGAAATATGTCTCCTTTTTTTACTTCTCCATGAGGCATCGCTTCTTTTATGGTAATTAAAATAACATCTCCAATACCTGCTTTTCTTGCATTACCCTTATTTGGAATTCCAATAAGCATTCCTTTTTTAGCCCCTGTGTTATCTGCTATGTTTAAAATTGATCTTGACTGTAGCATATTATTTTTTAATTTTACCTTTCAAATTTTTAGTTATAACAAAATGCTTATCTCTTGATATTGGTCTTGTTTCTTGTATCGTCACTTTGTCATCAACTTCAACGATAATTTTATCCTGATGAACCTTAAACCTTTTGCTTCTTTTTATTACTTTTTGATACAAAGGGTGCCTAAATTTTCTTTCCACTAAAACAACTACTGTTTTTGGTGACTTAATAGAGACTACAATTCCTGTTAAAGTTTTTGCCATATTATTTTTCTTTTACCCCTCGAAGCTCTTCCTTGTCCCTCGTAGCCTGTAGGGCGGAGTGGGATGAGCGAAGTGGGGCTATTTTTTCAAGTTCTTTTTTCTCTCCAAGAACTGTTTGTAAAACTGATAATCTTTTATGTTTATTTGCAATAACATTAGTATTTTTTGGTTTGTTTACTGCCCAGTCAATTCTTAATTTCTCAATTTCAGTAATAATATTTTTTCTTTCCTTTTCAAGCTCTTTAACTGTTTTTTTTCTAAGATCTACTGTGTGCTTTTTCATATTCCTCTTTCCTCCACTTTAGTATTTACTGATAATTTAGAAGATACTACTCTTAAAACATTTCTTGCTTCTTTCAAATCAAGTCCGTCTATTTCGTAAAGTATACGTCCTGGACTTACCGATGCAACAAAATGGGACACGTCTCCCTTACCCGATCCCATAGTCACCTCTGGTGGTTTTTTAGTATATGGTTTATCTGGAAATATTCTAATCCAATATTTTCCATTCTTTCTAGTTGCTCGAGCTAAAACCACTCTGGTCGCTTCAATCTCTCTATCTGTAATCCAACCTGGGTCAATAGTTTTTAAACCAATATCACCGAAATTTAATTTGTTCCCTTTTACGGCAATTTTTCGCCATGATCCTCTAAATTGTTTTCTATATTTTTGTCTTTTTGGTGCTAACATATATAATAATTCAAAACTTAAAATTCAAAAGTCAAAAGTGGATTTCTTATGAAAAACTTTTGATTTTTTAGTTGCATTTTTAAATTTTGATTTTTAACTTTTAATTTTTCTTGCATATCCAAACTTTTACTCCAATATAACCTGATCTAGTAAGAGCTGAAAACTTTGCAAAATCAACTGGCTCTCTTATAGTTGATGTTGGTATTGTACCTTGAAAATATTTTTCAACTCTTGATATTTCTGCTCCTCTTATTCTTCCACCCAATACTATTTTAACTCCCTTACCTCCACTTTCCATAACCCTATTCATCGTATTGTGAACAACTGCTCTGTGTGGAAAATTTCTAATTAGTTTTTCTGCTACTGACTGAGCTACATAGTAGGAATTAAGATATGGTCTTTTTACAGGTTCGATCTTTAAATCAATTTTTGTATCTTTTTTCATATTTGGCAAATTAAACTCTTTTAATATTAATCGTTTTACTTCTTCAAGTCCTTTTCCTCCACGACCTATAATCATTCCTGGCTTAACAGAGTAAATAATTACAGTAATTTTATTTATCGCTCGCTCAATGTCAACCTGTGTTACAGAGGCAAATTTAAATTTATCCATTAACGCTGTCCTGATTTTTATATCAGAAATCAACGTATCTTTAAATTTCTTTTTATTAGAAAAGAACCACCTCGAATTCCAATTATATATAATACCAAGTCTTAGTCCTTTTGGATTTACTTTTTGTCCCATATTTATTTACTTAAAAATTATTTGTCATTCCAAACTTGATTTGGAATCTGCCTTACTTTTACCCTTCGACTTCAAAGCTTTAACAGGCTCTTCCTTTTGAGAAGATGACTTTTCTAAACTTTTAACTTCACTTGATTCTAATACAACTTTGATATGAGAATATCTTTTTAAGATAGGTTTGGCGTTTCCCCGACCACCAGCTCTAAATCTTTTTAGTTTTCTACCTTCTTCAATAAGCAACGTTTTAAATTTCAAGCCTACCGTATCCTTAGATAAATTCTTTGCATTATCAATAGCTGATTTTATTGCTTTATATAAAATCTTTGCAGCTTTATTTGGTGTGTAATATAAATGATTAATTGCTTTATAAGGATCCATTTTTTTTACATCATCAAGAAGAAACCTTATTTTCTTTGGTGAAATCTTTACGTTTTTTATGTATGCTTTTGCTTCCATATTATTTTCTTCTTTTAACTATTAATTTTGAGCTACCTTTTTTTCGTTTTCTTGTTTTTTTACCTCTTGCTGGTTTACCCCAAGGCGTCTTAGGATGCATACCTTCTCCCACTTTTCCTTCTCCACCACCATGAGGGTGTGTTCTTGGATTTTGAGCCGTACCTCTTACTGTTGGCCTTATACCCATTCTTCGTTTTCTACCTGCTGTTCCAAGAATCTGCATTTTTAATTCTTCATTACCAATAACTCCAATCGTTGCCATACAATCTTCTAAAAACTTTCTAATTTCTCCTGATGGCAACTTTAAATGTATGTACTTATCTTCTTTTGCAGCAATAACCGCGGTATTCCCCGCTCCTCTTACCATTACTCCACCTCTACCTGGATAAAGTTCAACGTTATGAACTTCAATTCCTATAGGGATATTTTTTAAAGGAAGAGCATTTCCAACTTTAATTTCTGCATTTTCTGATGATATTATGCTATCTCCAACTTTTAAACCTTTAGGGGTTAAAATATATCTTCTTTCTTTGTCGCTATATTCTATTCTTGCTATATCTGCGTTTCTATTTGGATCATACTCAATACTAATAACCTTTCCAACCTCATCTTTTTTATTTCTTTTAAAATCTATCTGTCTATAAAATCTTTTATGTCTTCCTCCCTGATGTCTAACAGAAATTGTTCCTGTTCTATCTCTTCCGGAATGTTTTTTTAATGTGGTAATTAATTTTTTTTCTGGTCTTAACATAATTGTTTATTAAACTTTTGGAAATATGTCTAACTTACCTTCTTTCAAACTTATATATGCTACTTTTATATCAGGTAATTTTTTCTCAACTAATTTTTTACCTTTTTTTACTACTTTTCCCTTTCTTTTATATACGTTTACGCTTCCTACTTTTACAGAATAAATTCTCTCTAATGCGTTTTTTATTTGATATTTATTAGCCTTGATATTAACTAAAAACATATATTTATTTTCAGATGAAAGTTTTGTAGCTTTCTCTGTTAATATTGGTTTTATTAAAATAATATTATTTTTCATTTTCTGTAAAATGTTTTGTTAAATTAGGAATTGAATCTTGCATAATTAATAAAATTTCGTTTGATAATACCTGATATGCATTCAAATTATCAGCTCGTGAAAATTCAACATTTTTTAAATTTCTCACTGATAATTTCAAATTGTTTGATTTCTCATCTGAACAAATTAAAAGTATTTTTTTTTCATATAAGTTTAACTTCTTTAATAATTTTTCTATTTTTTTTGTATTTGGTTTTAATTTATTAACAGATTCTGAAATTAAATAAATTCTATTTGCTTCTTTTGCTCTAGATAAAGCACCTAGTAAGGCTTTCTTAGCCTGTTTTTTATTTAATTTCAATTTGATATTTTTAGCTTTTGGTCCATGAGCTACTCCACCTCCAACAAATATTGGAGCAGAAATTGCTCCATGCCTCGCTCTTCCTGTTCCTTTTTGTCTATATATTTTTCTTTTTGATGCATTGATATCTGATCTTGTCTTTGTGACCGCACTCCATGCTCTTTTATTTGTTAAAAAAACTCGCACTGAAGTAGCTAATAATTTATCGTTTACTTTTGTTCCAAAAATGTCTTCTGGCAAAATTGCTGTTTTTCCAGATTTGTTTCCAGATGCGTCATATAATGGAAGGGATTTTTTAACTACTTTTTTTACTACCATAGTTATTTTACGGATTTAACTTCTAATAACGTTTTTTTTGAACCTGGAACAAGTCCTATTACAGTTAGACCATCTTCTAATAAATCATGGATTTTTAGATTTTTTACTGTAATTCTATCCATTCCCATTCGCCCAGCCATTTTTTTACCTTTATAAACTCGCCCTGGTGTTGTTGATTGACCAATGGAGCCTGGAGCTCGCAGTCTGTCAGATTGTCCATGAGTTTTTGGTCCACCATGAAAACCATGTCTTTTTACTACTCCTTGAAATCCTTTTCCTTTTGATTTTCCGGTAACATCAACAAGCTCTCCTTTTTTGAAAATATCTATTGGTTTAATTTCATCTCCGATAAAAAATTTCTTTTCTTCTATTTGTAATCCTTGTTTTTTATTTTCTTCAATAACTTTCACTGTATTTTTATACTTATCAAGTCTTATTTCTTTTAAAAAATGAAGCGGGATTTCTATTCCCGCTTTTTTAAACTCTCCCTGGGTTGATTTTTTAATTTTCTTTGATTGACTAAACCCAAGTTTAATTGAGAAATAGCCATTACTATCGTTTGTTTTCAAACCAATAAAATAACATGGTGAAGTTTTTATAAAAGTTACTGGCCATCTTAAACCGTCCTCTGTAAAGATTTGACTTTGATCTGATTTTTCTCCTAAAATAAATCCTGACATATTTATACAATAAAAAAAGCCCCAGATTGGGGCTTTCTAAACTATCCAATCCGCAAAATTAAACTATCGTTTTTTTCCTACTTCGGAAAAATTCCATGTAGCAAGTATTATAACTAAAACAAGCGTAAAAGTAAAA
>JBDRCK010000027.1:0-6578 GCA_043821785.1 bacterium
AAGTATAATATAGAAATGAAAATAGCGCTTGTGCACGATCAACTTCAAGAGTTTGGAGGAGCAGAGAGGGTATTAATGTCTTTGAAAAAAATATTTCCAAATGCGCCGGTTTATACAGCTTTTTATAATTACAAAACATTAGGTCATCACGCTAAAGAAATAAAAAAATGGAAAATAATTCCTTCATGGGCCCAATATGTACCTTTTTTTAAAAAACTTTATTCACCGCTTAGATTTTTAGCTCCACAAATATGGGAAAGCTTTGATTTTTTCAAATACGATGTCGTAATAACATCTTCAGGTTGGTATATGTGTAAAGGAATAACTACAGATAAAAAAACTAAAAATATTTGCTATATGCACCATCCGCCTCGTTATCTTTATGGTTATGAAACAGCAGTAGAATGGCAAAAATATCTTCTTGTAAAAATTTACGCAAATATTATCAATCACAAGCTTCGTATGTGGGATTACACATCAGCTCAAAAAGTAGATTATTTTATAGCGAATTCACAAGAAACTCGTTTAAGAATACAAAAATTTTATAGAAGGGATGCTTATGTGATTTATCCTCCAGTTGATATTCCAAGAACATTTAAAAATTCGATTGAAAATAAAAAAGGTTATTACATTACAGTTTCAAGAATGGCTAGAGCTAAACATATAGATATTCTTATAAAAGCTGCAAACAAAATGAAAATAAATTTAAAAATTGTAGGGAGGGGAAGAGATCTCATCTATTTAAAAGAAATTGCAGGAGACACAATAAAGTTTGTTGAAAAGGTAGACGATACGCAAT
Source organism: bacterium (assembly GCA_043821785.1). Classification (GTDB taxonomy): domain Bacteria; phylum Patescibacteriota; class Microgenomatia; order UBA1406; family GWC2-37-13; genus JBBEDP01. The sequence goes on from JBDRCK010000027.1 coordinate 800, forward strand.
TGAAAAATTTGCTTTCCGGTGCTAAAGCTTTTCTTTTTGCAGCAGTTGATGAAGAGTTTGGGATAGCTCCAGTTGAAGCGATGGGATACGGTCTTCCAGTTATTGCTTTTTCTTCAGGTGGATTAAAAGAAACAGTAGAAGATGGGGTAAATGGATTTTTGTTTAATAATTTAAATATTGATGATTTAATTAAGAAAATAAAAAAACTTGAAAAAATGACAGATACAGAATATCTTAATATGCGAGAAGCTTCATATAGGGAGTCAAAAAAGTATTCACAAGAAAATTTTAAAAAGAATATATTATCTTTTTTACAAAAAGTCTCTTAAATTTTGTTCATTTATTACAAAAGCATTTCCCTGTCCTGTCATTATCTTATATGCAACTTTTCTAATTATAGTCTCAATAGTTCGCTCCAGTGACCTTACTCCTGCATCATAACCCATCGGTCTTGTAAGTTTTGTCCATAAAGCTTCATCGATTTTTAAGTTTTCTGTTGTTAGACCTGCCATCTTCATGTGTTTTGGTAAAAGATGAGTTTTAGCAATCATTATTTTTTCTTCATCAGTATACGATGGCATTTGTACAACTTCTAATCTATCAAGAACAGCGATTGGAAGTGCGTTTGAGTTATTTGCTGTTGCTATAAATAAAACCTGAGAAAGATCAAAAGGATAATCTATGAAATAGTCTATATATTGAGCGTTTTGTTCAGGATCGAGAAGTTCGACTAATACTCCCATAATCGCTGCTTTTGAAGTAGGATCTATTCTGTCAATTTCATCAAGAAGAATGACAGGATTTTTTGTTCCAATTCTTCTTAAAGCTTTAAGCACAGCTCCAGGTTCTGCCTCGCTTGCAGTTTTTGCCTGACCTCGAAGATCAAGAACAGAGGAAAGTCCTCCAAATGGAATTCTGGCAAATTTACGACCCAAAGCTTCTGCAACAGATTTTGCAAATGTAGTTTTTCCTGTTCCAACAAGTCCTACAAACATTAAAGAAGGTGCTTTTATTGCATCAAGTCCAAGATTCTTTTTTTGAATAGCGATAAGAGATAAGTATTCAAGAACTCTCCTTTTAATTTCTTCTAATCCAAAATGGTTTTGATCAAGCAAGGTTTTTACTTTATTTAAATCAAGATTGTCTTCTGTTTTTGCGTTCCATGGAAGAGCAGATATCCAATCAATATATTTTGACGTAATATCAATTTGAGTTAGCGATCCGCCATACTTGAGACTTAAACGAGCTCGTTCAACCTGTTGCCCTGCTTTTTCTTTCAAATCCGAAGGAACAGGGGCATTTTTCAGCTTTTCAAGCAGTTTATCAATTTCTGTAGCTTGGTTAGTTTGACTATGATCCATAGTATAAATATACCTTTTAACAAAGAATTATTCATTGTTAAATTAACTCTTCGATTTCACTCAGGGTAAATTTATTAAAAAATTTGACGGGTCCTGTCAAGAAATTCATTCCCACCAGTGCTCATCCGTCTAATGTAGGACTGCGCGTCGTTGGGAATCCCTTTCTTTCTTGCCACCCGTCAACTAGATAAAAAGCGAAGATACCAATTTTTTACGCTTTGGGATTCCTCGCACTACAAGCGAGGAGGGCTCCCACTAAGTAAAAAATTGTGTATTAAGCTATTTATCGACAATCCTCTTGACTTTTTTAAAACTATTAGTTATCATACTAATACCTTGTTTGCTAACAAGGATTTTATTTTAAAAAATGTCTAAATCAAATATTAAACCACTTTTTGACTACGTACTTATTAAGCCTCTTGAAGGAGAGAAAAAAACTGTGTCAGGAATCATTCTTCCAGATAGCGCAAAAGAAAAACCACAAATTGGAGAAGTTATGGAAATAGGCCCAGGTAAAAGTTATTGTGGGGATGAAGAGGAAAAAGGTAAATGTGAATGCATTGTTGTAAAAAAAGGACAGAAAGTACTTTATAAAAAATGGGGCGGAAATGAAGTAAAAGTAGGAAATGAAGAATGGCTTTTAATAGAACAAAAAGAAATAATGGCAGTAGTAGAATAGAAACTCTAAGTTCTAAATTCGAAACTCTAAACAAATTCGAATTTCAAAATTTAGAAATTTAAAAATTGTTTAGGATTTAGAGATTAGAAATTAGAATTTAAATAATTATGGCAAAACAAATTAAATTTTCAGAAGAAGCAAGACAAAAACTCTCACAAGGAGTAAATATTTTAGCAAAGGCAGTTGTTATAACTCTTGGTCCAAGAGGAAGAAACGTTGCTCTTGATAAAAAATGGGGAGCACCTTCTGTCGTACACGATGGAGTAACGGTTGCAAAAGAAATAGATCTTGAAGATCCATTTGAAAATATGGGAGCACAGCTTGTAAAAGAAGCTGCTTCAAAAACTAATGATGTTGCAGGAGACGGAACAACCACAGCAACTCTTCTTACACAAGCTATCGTAAATGCAGGACTTAAAAATATTACTGCTGGATCAAACCCAATGATATTAAAACGAGGAATAGAAAAAGCGTCAGAAGTTATTGTTGAGCAGGTAGGAAAAATGTCAAAAAAAATCCCAATTGATAATAAGGAGGGGATAACTCAGGTTGCAACAATATCAGCAGGAGATAGCGAAATCGGTTCATTAATAGCAGATGCGATCCAAAAAGTCGGCAAGGATGGAGTTGTTACTGTTGAAGAAGGAAGAGGATTAAAGATGGAAATAGATTATAAAGACGGAATGGAGTTTGATAAAGGATATGCATCACCTTACTTTTCAACAGATACTGACAAGATGGAAGCAGAAATTGAAGACGCTTATATATTGATAACTGATAAAAAAATAACTACTGTTGCAGATATTCTTCCATTTTTAGAAAAATTCGTCAAAGTTTCAAAAAATCTAGTCATTTTAGCTGATGAAGTTGAGGGAGAAGCATTAGCTACTTTAGTAGTAAATAAACTGCGAGGAACATTTAATACTTTAGTTGTAAAAGCACCAGGATTTGGAGATAGAAGAAAAGAAATGCTTGAAGATATTGCAATTCTTACAGGTGGAACAGTTGTATCAGAAGATTTAGGAAAGAAACTGGAAAGTGTAGAAGTTGAAGATTGCGGAAGAGCAGATAAAATATGGGCAGATAAGGAAAATACAAGAATAATTGGTGGAAAAGGAGATAAAGCAAAGATTCAAGGAAGAATCACACAAATCAAAAGAGAGGTTGAAGCATCTACATCAGAGTTCGACACAGAAAAACTTCAGGAAAGATTAGCAAAACTTTCAGGAGGAGTAGCTGTAATAAACGTAGGAGCAGCAACAGAAATTGAAATGAAAGAAAAGAAAGAAAGAGTAACAGATGCGGTTTCTGCAACAAAAGCAGCTCTTGAAGAGGGAATTGTTGCAGGAGGTGGAACAACTCTTCTTCAAGCAAGAAAAGCTCTTATAGCTTTAAAAAAATCACTTACAGTTGAAGAAGAAAAGATAGGAGTTGACGTAGTATACAATGCTTTATCTGAACCATTGAGAATGATTGCAACGAATTCAGGTGCAGATGCGGGATGGGTTTTAAGAGAAGTAGAAGAATCAAAAATATCAGACTTTGGATTTGATTCTTTGACTTTAGACTTTGGATCAATGTATAAAAAAGGAATTGTTGACCCTGCAAAGGTTGTAAGAACAACTGTAGAGAACGCTACCTCTGTTGCAATAATGATTTTAACTACTGAAGCTTTAGTTACGGATCTTCCTGAAGAGAAAGATGATATGCCTGCTGGCGGAATGGGCGGAATGCCAAGTATGGGCGGAATGGGAATGTAATAGCTAATAACTTTTATCTACTGAAATAGCAAGTAAAGCTCCACTTGCCCCAAGAAGTAAACCTCCTATAACATCACTTGTCCAATGTTCTCCCAAACTTACTCGAGAGTATAGCATTAACAGAGTAAAGCTTCCAATAAGAAAAACAATAACTAGCTTTAGAAAGGTGTTTATTTTTTTGTTTTTTAAAATTAAATAAATCAAAAAGACAGATATAAAAGATATTCTTAAACTATGTCCTGAAGGATAAGAAAATCCTGGTTTTATATAGGTAGAAGGGAGTAAAAAATCAAGATTATATCTAAAAAACATAAATGGAGGGCCAGGGTGATAGAGCAATCCTTTACCAACAATTTCGATTATATGTACACACCCAAATATTATCAATGTTAAAAGCCCCCTTAACCGTTTTCTTAGAATAACTATAAGTATCAGAAGAAAGACATATGTTTCAATATTACCTAATAAACTTAAGGTTGAAAAATATGTGTCGAAACTCAATGGGGTGAAATCTTGAATTTTTACAGTTAGATTAAAATCTACTTGATTTAAGATGTCTGTTAAGACTATATAGGAAAAAGCAATGAACAAAACAAAAACAAGAATTGAGGAGATAAAGTAAACAATCCTTTTATTTTTAACCATTTAAAAAGTATAGCAAAGGATTAAAGATTGTTTTTGAAGAATTCAACTGTTTTTGCGATTGCTTCACTTTTTTCGTAATCCTTTTCATTTTTTTCCTGAAAACCATGCGTTCCGTTTTCAATAGAGATAAACTTTCCGTTTTTCAAATATTTTGTGTATTCTTTTGAGTCGTCATAAGGTACATATGTGTCTTTGGTCCCATGAACTATAGCTGTCGGAATAGTTATTTCTTTTAGTTTCTCATATGGAAAAAGGTTTCTCATTTCTTCAAACAATCGTTTTCCAATCTTTAATTTCAATCTGCCAATTTCTGTAAAACCTTTTTCTTTGAAGTCCTTTTTCCATTTTGGAATAAAGGGTTTGTAATGTGGAAGTATTGGGCGAAGTAAGCAATGGTCGTAATTTAAGCACGGGTTCCATAGACACAACGCTTTTAAATTGTTTATGTATTTTTTAGGAAGAAGTGGAGCAATACTACCACCAAAACTTGCAGCTACTACGCCTATATTTGAAAATTCATTTTTTCGTACAAAATCAATTGATGAACATAAATCAGAAATCTCTGTTGATAAAGTCATATTAACCGATTTTCCATCACTTTCTCCAAATCCTGCAAAATCAAATCTAAAAATAGTAAAATCACTATTTATAAGTCTTTCTGCTAGTTGCGGAAATATTCCAAATTCATCTTTATCAGTTGCAAGACCGTGAGTAAGAACAATAATTTTATTGGTTTTATTTTTAGGAAGGTGTCAGATACCGCAGAGTTTCAAACCATTTTTATTTTCAAAAAATACCTTTTCCACTAAAGCAATTATATCAAAGACGACTTCAGTGTTTATGAAACCTCTTGTGGTATTGCTACGACTCTTAATTTTCCTAATCCTGCGTTTCGGTAAACACGTATTACTTCATCGTACCCTTGACCGTTTTCTCTCTTTATTATAATCCCTGTGTGTTCAAACCCAATATATGGGTCTTTAAACCATAAATCAACATGTGTTCCTAGCATAAAACCCTTTACTCTTTTTCCACCACTTTTTATATTAATAGGTTCAACTTTGCGCATATCAATAACAACAAGGTTTTTTCTTTTGTCTGAAAACAAAAACAAAGTGTCATTATCTCTATGAGTATTTAACCCTTCAGAAATATTATCAAATCCTTTAAGTCTTTGATCGCCTATATTTACCACTCTATTTCGCCTATCTACAAAAAGTAGTTGACAAGATTGTCCGTTTAAGTCAGGTATTTCTCCAAGAGTAAACGGAATTGATTGTTTTGGAGGTCCTTCTACTAAGGTCATAAACAAGCTTAGTTTAACAAATAAAAAA
>JBDRCK010000028.1:0-3761 GCA_043821785.1 bacterium
ATCTACATTTTCAAGATCTTTACCATGTAAAAACAACACTTTAAGTTCAGAGTCTGAAGCTAATTTGGTCGCTATTGGATCAAACGGAGTGCTTTTACCAGGTATCCATTTTGTACCAACAAGTTTTTGAAGTTCGCTCCATTTCATTTTTTCGATTTTTTTTGCATCTGAAAATTTTTTAGGATCTTTGTTATATATATAGTCAATATTGCTCATTTTTATAATTGTTTTAATTCGATAATCATTAGCCAAAACCACTGAGTTGTAATCAGTTGACCAACCAGGCTTCCATCCTGATGCAATAATAACTGGATAACTAGTTTTTTCGATAAAATCATAATTATCTATAATTCGCGGATGTGCCAAATCTCTAAAAATTGTTCTAAAAAGGTGGGCATTTAATCTTGTTACATGAATTGCAAGCCAATCCAAATCCTCTCCGGTTAATTTTTGACCTGTAATTTTTGCTCCAGCATCAATATAATGTCTTGATAGCTTACCTCCTCCAGGAAAGATGAAAAACCTTCGATTATGTTCTTTTACCTGTTTTCGTATGAAATTATAAAACTCGGTAATATATAGGATATCAAGTCCACCATTTGGGACTATCAGAGAGCCTCCAAGTTTAAGGACTATTGTTTCCGAATAATTACTATTCATCCTTTTTTACATAAAAAAAAGGAATCTGGTGACTCCTTTAATTAAAGTTCAAAAATTTGTTTTTAATATTTTGTTGTTTTCTCATTTATAGCTGTAGAAATAATAACATAAATACAGCCAAAATCAAGAAGAATCTAAATACTACATACTGAATACTGAATACTGAATACTGTATACCGTATACAGAATACTTAACATCATTCTTTCTTGCTTGTCTCTATATTGAAGAACTTAACCCTATCTGCTCTAAACATAAGATCTATCTCTCCTGTTGATCCATTTCTATGTTTTGCGATAAATAACTTTACAAGTCTTTTGTCCTTTTCGATTAAATCTTCGGAATTTTCCTCTTGATATAAAAACGCTACAACATCTGCATCTTGTTCAATAGCTCCTGATTCACGAAGGTCTGCAAGTTGAGGCTTCCTAGAACCCCTTTGTTCAACAGCCCGAGATAACTGTGAAACCGCTATAACTGGAATTTTTAATTCTCTTGCAAGATTTTTTAACCCTTGAGAGATATATGAAACCTCTTGAACTCTAGAATCAAATCTTTTTCCAGAGTCTGCAAGCTGCATATAGTCAACAATAAGAAGTTTAAGATCTCGCTCGACTTTCAGTTTTCTTGCTTTTGTTCTCATTTCAAGCACGGAAATACCTGGAGTATCATCAATAAAAATTGGCGCATCAGAAAGATCTCCCATAGCTTCTGTAAGTTTTTTAAAATCATCATCAGAAAGTCTTCCTGTCTTTAACCTCCAAGCGTCTATATCTGCCTGACCCACAAGAAGTCTGTCGACCAATTCTTCTCGGCTCATTTCAAGAGAAAAGAAACCAACTGCTTTTCTTTCTTTCATAGCAACGTTTAAAGCTATGTTTAGGGCAAATGTAGTCTTACCAATACCTGGTCTTGCTGCAATAATTATCAAATTTGAATCATGAAGACCAGCTAGCTTATTATCAAGAGTTGAAAAACCCGTAGGGACTCCTCGCATATGAGTTCCAGATTTCATAAACTCATCGAGCCTTTCAAAACTATCAGCTAAAATTTCTTTTAACTCTGCAAAGTCTTGGCGCATATGTTCTTGAGAAAGAGCAAAAATTTCTTTTTCAGCATCGTCAAGAAGTTTTTTAGCATCTCCTTGTTCATTAAAAGAATTTTCAACAAGTTTAGTGGATAGCTCAATCAATCTTCTTTTTGTATAGTGATCTTTAATAATATGTGCGTAGTGTTCAGCATAAGCTGCAGTTGGGACAGTATTTATAAGCTCTGATAGATATTCAGCTCCTCCAATTTTTTTCAAATTTCCGCTTTTTTTTAAAGCATTTCTTAAAGTCACAAGATCTATTGGTTCTTGTTTTTCAAATAAACCAAGCATTGCGGAGTAAATATGTTGGTGTTCTTTATTATAAAAATGTTTATCTCTTAAGAATTCAAAAACCTGACTTATAGTAGAGGAATCGATCAATATCGCGCCAAGTACGGATTTTTCCGCTTCAACGTCGTGTGGTGGTACTTTTAGAGCGTCTGAAGATTTGGATGCCATATTTAAAATTTCATAACTATTACTTTTGATTCTTCTTCTATCAATTCTTCTTTGTTAACTTTAAGTTCTTCAACAGGTTCTTTTTTTTCAGCTCCAATCTTTTTCAAAAATTCATCAACTGGAGCGAGTTTTTCAAAAGTCTTTTGATTTAATCTTGCGTCACCATAATGCATAGGGATTATTACAGAAGGTTCTATTTTAAGACATATTTCTTTTGCGTCATCTGCATCTATAGTATAAAACCCACCAACAGGAACAAGAAGTATGTCAATGTCACCAATACTATCTATCAAAGATTGGTCAGGTATTTCTCCTAAGTCTCCACAATGAAGAATACTAATTCCTTCGGACTCAAACTTATATAGAATATTTTCGCCTCTTTCCTCACCTTTTTTTTTATCATGGTAAGTCTTATATCCAAAAATTCTAACTTCCTTTTTTTCAAATTCTCCAGGCCAATCAAGTATAAGAGGCTCGCCTTTGATATTTTTTGTTTGATTATGGTCTTTATGATTGTGAGACACTGTTACAATATCAGCCTCAACTCTCGGAAATTTAAGGCCAACCATTTCCTCGTCATATGGATCTGTGATAATAGTTGCGTTTTTAGTCTTAATTAAAAATGAAGCGTGTCCTAAATGTTTGATGACCATGGTGAGTGAAAGAATAGCAGAATAAAAAACTTATTTCAATACGCAGATGATGAGCTTTTCTATAAATTACTCTTATTTAAGAAGTTCGACACGAAATAGAAGATAGGTATGGAAGCGGGAAACGTGTTAGGAAGTTAGAATATAGAAGTTGGTATTAATCCAACATCCACCTTCAATTTTCTTGACCCGCATCTATACCCAATTTCCAACTTCTTTTTATTAGTATCTTCGCTATTTTCCACACCGTTAACACGTTACGTGTTTCACGTTCCATGCTATGTGTTACTTACAGATGAGATTTTTTATCTGCGTTTGGTTGTTGTCGGGGAGTTTGTTTATTTGATTTATTATATTTTGAGTTGTGTTTTTAATAACGGTTTCAGTTAAAGCATTTGTAGCTTGTGAAGCTTGATCTGTGACAAAATTAGTTGCGTCTTGGACGATGTTTCCTGCATTTTCTTCTACATTTTTTAAACCTTGATCAAATTTTTCAGCTATTCCTTCAACTTGTCCTTTTCGATCAACTGTTTTTAGCGATTTTTTATTATCTGATTCCACATTAGCTATATATTTGTCGTTTAAAAACTTTAATGCAATGATAAGAATAATAATAAGAACAAGCATTATTATTTGACGCCTCGTAAGTTCCATAGAACCATTTTACTACAGAACAAACTCTAAATCCTAATCTCTAAACTCTAGACAATTTCAAATTTCCAAAAGTTTTTAAATTTTAAATTTATTATTTTGAATTTATTTAGAATTTAGAAATTAGAGCTTAGGGTTTATATCGATTTTGTGCTAAAATATTACTCTGGAGATGTTGGTGTAGTGGTAGCACGGCAGGTTGTGGACCTGTTAGCAGGGGTTCGAGCCCCCTACGTCTCCCATATCGGGTTTC
>JBDRCK010000029.1:0-19773 GCA_043821785.1 bacterium
TACTTGCAGCTTTGGGGCTCATGTATGCTCTAATGAAGAGTGGTAAAGAACAACCTCAAGGAGCATACCACTAGAGGTAAATTCTAAATAATAAATTCCAAGCTCCAAATAAATACTAAATTCTAATCTTTAAATTTTAAACGTTTGATATTTTAAATTTATTTGTTATTTGTAATTTAGGATTTGTGATTTAATACTTGATACCAAATACTGCATACTCCATACTGAATACTCTATACTTAAGGTATATGAAACTTCTAATAGGTCTTGGAAATCCTGGAGAAAAATACAAAAACAATCGACACAATGTTGGTCACCACTTCGTGGATTTTTTATTAGATAAGTTAACGAGTTACGAGTTAACGAGTTTAGATTTGAAATTGGTTAAAACTGATTGTTTTATGAACCTTTCAGGTGAATTTGTAAAAAAAATATTAAAAAAACATCAAAATATTGATATAAATGATTTATATATAGCTCATGACGATCTTGATATCCCTCTTGGTAAATTTAAAATCGATAAAGGAACAGGGCCAAGACTTCACAACGGAATAAAATCAATAGAAAAAGCTTTAAAATCAAAGAACTTTTGGAGAATAAGAATAGGGGTTGATAATCCTTCGACTCGTTTCACTCGCTCAGGACAAGTCAGGATTGATGGTGAGAAATACGTTCTTTCAGATTTTACAAAGAATGAAAAAACTTCATTAGATAAGGTTTTTGTTGAAATAATTAAAAAAGTAGAAGAAATGTCATCTTCAACTTGATTGAGGATCTGCAGATTCCAAATCAAGTTTGGAATGACAAAGAATTCACAGGAATGAAAAAAAATAATCTAGATTTCGGCTTGACAAATATATTATTTTTTTTCATAATGAACTAATCAATGAAAGTAACCGTATATACAACAAACGACTGTAAATTTTGTAAGCAAGAAAAAGACTATTTAGCTTCAAAAAACGTTCCTTTTGAGGAAAAAAACGTTCAATCAAATAGAGATTTCTTACAAGAAATGCTTGATGTTTCAAATAATTTTGCAGGAACTCCTGTAACTAAAATCGATAAAGACGACGGGCAATCTGTAATATTAAAAGGATTTACACAATCAGAATTTGATAATGCAATAGGGGCAACTACACAATCAACAAATAGTACTATGCCAGCTCCAACTGATGATCAAGGCGGTCAACAACAAAGTGATCAACCAGTTTCAGATGCACCAATAAATATTCCAACTGAACCGTCAGAACCAACCACTCCAGTAGAACCAACTGTTCCACAGTCACCAACGCCTGAACCTCCAATAGAACCATCAGTACCCGAACCAGTAGTCCCTGAAACTCCTCAACAACCAGAACCCTCAACACCTGAAACGCCAGTAGAAAACCCTGTCTCTGAACCATCAGACCCAAATCCTCTACCTCCAATGCCTTCTGAAGATACACAAACACCTGTACAAGACGATACAGTATCAGAAATGCAATCAACAATACCTATAAGTCAACCTGTACAAGACCCACCAGCATTTGAAACTCCCCAACCTGTAAACGATCAGCCAGTACAAGATCAACCAGACCCAACAACACCAGTTGAACCAACTGTTCCAGAACCTGCAACACCTGAAGCGCCTGTTCAACCAATATCACCTGAACCTCCAGTTGAGACACCTCCTACTACAACACCAGAACCTCAAAGTGACCAGTCCACTAACCAAGATCAACAGCTTTCTCAAATTCTAGATAGCTTAAAAACAAAAGCTGATGAAGGATCTATGCCTGCGTCTCCATCAATCCCAGACTTTCCTAAAGGACAAACACTATAAATAGTATTATTCATTAATTAATTAACGAGTTAACGTGTTAACGAGTTTATAAGATAAATTAAAACTATAAGTATTAATTTATTGACGGGTGGCAAAGTAAAAGGGTTCCCAACAGCGCGCAGTTTGTCATTAGACAAACGAGCACTGATGGGAATGAAACTTTGACAGGACCCGTCAATTTCTTAAATCTTGCTATAATCTTCTTATGAAGTCTGTTAAAGATGTTTTAAAAAACTTTGATCCAATAAGCGACAGATATCTTTCTCGAGAATATCAGTCATTTGGAGTACATTTGTCTGAAAAACTAGACGACCCCAAGCACAAAAGCATGTATATCAAATTCGCAAAAACCATCCATAGACCTATCTTACAAAAAGCCCTAAGCTTTGTAAGCGACGCTAAAGCCAGAAACAAAGCTGCCCTTTTCATGTGGAAAATAAAGGAACTTGGAGGGTTTAAGAAGGCTGAAAAATAATTTCTAATCTCTAATTCCTAAATTCTAAATAAATTAAAATGTTTTAAATTCCAAATACAAAAAGTTTTGAACTTTTAGACATTTGAATTTTGAAATTGTTTAGAGTTTAGAGATTAAGCTTTAGAGTTTATTTAGAAGTATCCATTAGCCCAATATGCAAAGCTTCCTATTCCTCTACTTTTTAAATAGCCTATCTTTTTCTTTACAGATTCCTCATTTTCAAACCAAATAATATGCCTTCTCCCTTCACTATCAACAAATTCACATCTCTCACTATTACAATCATTTGAATGTTTAGAACGTATCTCATTTAGACTAAGCGCATTTGCTTGTTTAATAGGTCGGTCTTGATCGTCTACAGTCCAATCGTATCCATACATCCCAAAAATAACACTTAACTTTTCAGGTTTTGAGTATTTTAAAAAATCATCCATTAATTTCTTCATATCATATCCATATTTTTCTTGTCCTGTTAAAGGAAAGTTCGGCCCAGGTTCCCCTATGCTTTTATGAAAATCATAGGCCATTATCATTATTTCATCAGAATTTTTAGACAGTTGAGAAATGTCGTATGGTCTTTTTCTGTAAAAAACATCTCCATAAATAGCAATCACGTATTTCAAGTCTGACAGTTTTGATATCTCATAAAATTTATTTGAAAAACTAGATATTTCGTCTTTAACATTATCACCAAATAAAACTCCTACTTCTAAATCTAAAACTATCCCATCAAAATTATTTTCTTTTGCTATATCAACTGATTGTTCGATGATTCGAATCATCGAACTTTGATTTTTCAGAATTTTTAAATTCTCGTCTGTGTTAATCATTCGAATGATTAAATATCTTTCATTACTTGAAAAATTCAATTGATTAAACTCACTAAGTCCTTGATAACCTTGTTCATTTAAGTTAATCCCTTTTTCAATGCCTTCTATTCCAAAATAAATAACACGGTCGTAATTATTTGTTAAACTCCCTGATTCTAGGCTCCAATAAGGAACAAATAGGGTTTTTTTAACCTCTCCAATAAATTCTTTATTTATTGCCAGCGTAGTTATTTTTGAATTATCTGAAGTATTATTTAAAGAAATCTCTTTTTTGTTAGATTTATTATTATTTACTAAAAAAATAAATAAAAAAATAATCAGAAATAAAAAAATTAAAAGAATATTTTTATTTTTTCCCATTACTTTTAAGTTTATTCCGTGCATCTATTTTCCAAATACGACTTTGTGTGTTTCCAATAAATGCAAAAAGAGATACAAGAGAAGCAACAACAAAAAATGGTAGAAATCTTTCAATTAATTCTGGACTGGTAAAAATCATTATTGTATTAATAATCACAAATCCAAGCTGTATCTCTGTAGGACCTACTTTTAAATAAGTAATTTTAAATTCATCTGTAGCAGAAAATGAAAGATGCGAATTTACATAAAATGCACCAAAAATTGCCATTGCGGCTAATAATAATAATCGTGAATCTTGTGAAAATATAAATGCATAGCTTATAAAAACCGAATTTAAATAAATGAAATCTAACATATGGTCCATATAATAACCCCATCTTATTAAACCTGTTTCTCTATATCTTCCAACTGCCCCATCAAACATATCTGTAAGATAATGCATTACTATCATTAAAGAAACTAACCAAAGCCATCTAATATCAAATTTTGCCAAATAGCCAAATACAAGAATAAAAAAGGTCCAAATTAAAGATGAATATGTAAGCCTGTTAGTTTCAAGTATTTTTGGTATTTTTGAAGCATATTTGTCAGCAATTTTTTTCTCATAATCTGAAAAGAAAGACTTGTCGCCGTCAGAATTTCTGGTAAATTTATTTTCAACCATAAGGATAAATTATAAACTATTTAATAAATAAGGGCAAAACTCGTTAACCCGTTAATTTTTTCTTATGCAGGGGTGGAGGGAATTGAACCCCCGTCAAAGGTTTTGGAGACCTCTATTCTACCACTAAACTACACCCCCAGCTTACAATTATTTTTCTTAAATGCGTTCCCGGAGCGATTCGAACGCTCAACCTTCAGATCCGCAATCTAACGTTCTATCCAATTGAACTACGGGAACTGCTCTATCCAACCTGTCCCCTCGTAGCTCCAATTTAATTGGAGCGGAGTGGGATTAAGCTATAGACGCTATAGCCTTTATATTTTAGCACAAAAGTTCAATCTCTAAATTCCAATCTCTAAACTCTAAACAAATTCTAACTACAAAGTTCAAAATTTTAAATATTTGTATTTATTATTTTGATATTATTTAGGATTTAGAAATTAGATATTAGAGTTTTTTTATACTTACCAGCTTCTTCCGCCTCCACCACCTCCTCCGCCACCGGAAAAACCACCACCTGATGAGGAACCAGAACTAAATCCAGAACTGCTTCTGGATGCAGAAATAGATGACGCTGTAGATTTAAAAGAATTATTTAAACTATTTACAAAAATTACACTATTAAATGTCGATGATTGACCAGAATACCAATCAGGTTGTTTAAAATTAATATCTTTAAACCTTTTTGCCCAAATTTTTTCTATACCAAAAGCAACCGCATATGGAAGCAGTTTTTCAAAAAAAAGTTGATTTTTTGCTTGATATTCAAGCTGTCTCTCTTGTGAAGATAAAAAGCTTTTTAAAGACTTCGCAACGTTTGCTCCTGAAACGCCAGATAATGTTTTTCTTGGCATAATTCTTCCAAATATTCCTGAAATAAAAGCTAAGGGAATATTAAAAGTCATTATCGCAGTAAATAAAATTAATAAGTAAAAATTACGGATTTTTTCAGGACTTTTGGGGAAAAAACCATCCTTAACTATCTGCTCATATATTTTTTCCTTTACATCAACTATCATTAATAATAAATTTTTATTTTTTAATCTTACATTATCTTTTTCACTAAAAATTCCATCAAGTAATGTAATTTCAAAGAGTAATAATTTTTTATCATTTTTGTATTCTTTCTTTTTTAAAAGATAAAAATCGTTTTTCTTTTTTTCTTCAATTTTCAAATATCCTTGTCTTGCAAGATCTACAATTGCTGAAGAAATATCTTTTAAATCTACACGTTCGTCAATTAAAGATCCTGTTTCTGCCGAAGTAAGAGACCTACCCTTTTCTGTCTTTGGAGCATCGTACCAAGCTCTAACTTTTCCAACTAAACCCTTTGAATCACGACCGTATTTAAACCATCTATAAATTATATATAAAGGATAAAAAACATACCAAAAAATTATAGATACAATCAAAATACTGATTAAAATAAACTTTAATATCCTCCCAATAAACGTTTCCCAAAATGATATATAAATTTTTGGTTCAATTATCGCAACATTGTTTTTAGGAAATTTAGTAACTAATGTTAAACCTTCATTTGGTTTTAAATCCAAATTTGAAATTATACTAACTGTATTATTATCAGAATTTATTAAACAATCAGATTTTTTACTTCCGTAAGCTCCTGTATAACATAACGTGCCTATTTCTTTAACATTGACAGATTCTGGTAATTTTATTTTTGAAGAAGACTCTAATATAGGAACGCTCCATTTATCACCAGTTACATTCCAATAAAATTCATCGTGATCTGAAAAATATGATATCGCCCCAGAAACATTGTAAGAAATAAGATATGTATGCAAGCCTGTGATAGTTCTACTGGGATCTCCTATCTTAATATTATAAAATCCTGATTTTGTATCTTTACTTGTCTCAAACTTATAGAAATTTCCATTTTCATCAAAAACTTTATTTACTTCATAGTCAAGTATGTATTTTTTTCCATCTTGATTTGTCTTAAATAAGTTCATTTACCTTATAATCCCATGCCTGTAGTTCGTTCCAAAGTCATATTTTATGTTTTCTTGAATGTTTACTGTTCCATTTTTATTTATTATCACATTAACATCAAAATTTCTAATTTTTTCGACGTCTAAATTTTGTTGAGAAAAAGAATAAGAAGGAAAAATAATAAAAATAAATAGGAACCCTGATATAATAAAAAGCTTCTTTATCATAAAATAAACTGTTAATATAATATATCAAAATGGCAAATAATTTATCCGTTAAATTTCTCAACGTAACATGGAAAGGTTTTGAAAACGAATGTATTAATCTTTCAAAAAAAATAAAGGGTTTAAAAATTAACAAAATTATCGCAATCTCAAGAGGAGGATTGGTAGCAGCAAGAATTTTATCTGATTTATTAACCATAAAGATCTCTCACATATCGATTTCTTCATATAAAAATCTAAAACAAGAAAAAGAACCAATGATTAGCGATGTCCCAAAGGATAATTTTAAATCAAAGGTAATTTTGATAGTCGATGATGTTTCAGATTCTGGTAAAACATTAAAAAGAGCTATTAGATATTTTAAAGATTTAAGCGTTAAAAAAATTTATACAGCCACACCATATGTTAAACCAAATACTATTCAAATACCTGATTTTTGGACTATAAAAACAAATTCTTGGATTATTTTTCCTTACGAAATAAAAGAAACAGCAAAAGCATTTGTAAAATTATTTAAATCAAAAAAGAAAGCTTTTAATAGGTTAGTGTCTCTTGGATTTAATAAAAAAATAATTAATTATATTTTATCAGAATGAAATACAAAATAGCTAAAGATATAAGTAGGCAAATAAAAATTCTTATTCGTTCTTTAAGCTTAAAATACATTAAGACAAAAAATGTCCACTGCATAAGAAGTTTTGATGCAAAAACAAGAGCATACGCTAGAATTTGGGGAATGGCAAAAATTTTTAGTGAAGTAGCAGGATTAGAACCCCATTATATTATTGAGGTTAATTCAAATAGATTTGATAAGTTGCCCGAACGTGAAAAAATGAAAACTTTAATTCATGAATTGCTTCATATTCCAAAGACTTTTTCAGGAGCTCTTCTCTCACATAAAGGTAAGGGAAGAAGAATAAACGACGCTGAGGTTGAAAAAATAATAAGAAATCTAAATAAATAAATTTCTAATCTCTAATTTCTAAATCCTAAACAATATCAAAATAAAAAATATAAAAGTTTAAATTTTTGAGCTTTGTCATTAGAATTTATTTAGAGTTTTGAAATTAGGATTTAGAGATTGATTGTTAGTTGATATTTAAATGCAAAAACACTATATTAAAAAGCAATGAAACCTTTTAAACCAAATATAAGAATTATGACTTCTCCTGTTATGTATCATTGCGACTTACCTTGCGGTGTTTATGATCCAATACAAGCCAGAATTGAAGCTGAATCAATTCTTACAATAATAAAAAAATATCGTGGCTCAAGTGATGAAATTTTTAAAACAAGAGCGTTAATAATAAAAGAAAATAGAGCGCATTTAGTAAAAGAACATTTGTGGACCCTTTGGAGTGATTATTTTAAAACCGAACATATTGAAAAGTTCCCACAATTGCACGACCTGTTTTGGAGATCTACAAAAGCATGTAGTAAAGTTAAGAGTTCAATTGATCCCAAAGACGCAGAGGAACTTCTTAATCTCATCGATCAAGTAGATGAGATATTCAAAAAAACTAAAAAATAAAGATTTAAATGAAAAAAACCATCCTTATTATTACAGGGATTGTATTAACTTTCTTAATTATTTTCTTCTCCGTAATAAAAAACTTTTATAACAAGATATATAAACCCAAATCTTCTAATAAACAAGTACAAAATATTAAAGAAAAGACATCTTTTAATATTTTATTATTAGGTTATGCTGGTGAAACGCATCAAGGAACTTTTTTAACAGATACTATAATTCTTGCTCATATTGACGAAAGGGATAAAAAAGCGCTCTTAATATCTATACCTAGAGATATATGGGTCAAAGTTCCAACTAAATCAAAAGACGATTTCCATTCAAAAATTAATGCAGTTTATCAAATAGGATTATTTCCTAACGATTATCCTGATATTGATAAATCCTATCTCAAAGAATCTGAAGTTGGACTTATAAAGCTAGCTGTTAACCAAATTACAGGTCTTAATGTTGACAACTATATCACTGTAGATTTTCAAGGGTTTATTAAGACAATTGAGGTGCTTGAAGGAATTAATGTAAATGTGCAAACTACTTTTGATGATTTTAAATATCCAATTGAAGGAAAAGAAGGTGATTTGTGCGGAAAAGAAGACCCTACAGAGTTAGAAGAACTGTATAAAGTAGCTACAGAATCTCCAGAAATTGCATTTCCTTGTAGGTATCAACTTATACATTTTGATGCCGGCCAACAAATTATGACTGGAGAAGCAGCTTTAAATTTCGCCAGATCAAGAAATTCATCTCAGGATGGTGGAGATTTTGGAAGAGCAAAAAGACAACAGTTAATTTTAGAAGCAATAAAAGATAAGATTTTATCTATTGGATTTATACCAAAAATAATTCCTCTTCTTAACGAATTAGGCAATCATATAGAAACAGATATTCCGCTTGATCAAATGCAAAAACTACTCTCAAAGATAAAAGATGCTAATAGTTATTCAATAAAACAACTGGTCATAACAAATAATGATTACCTTGATTATTCACGTTCGGATGACGGTCAATTTATCCTTATTCCAAAAGAAGGCATAGATAACTGGACGAATATAAAAAAGTGGATAAAAAATACTATAAATCCTACAAAAAATTAATCTTTTTTATAGTCTTTTAAATACTCTTCCACGCTTTGCCAAAATTGCTTTACACCATCAGGTCTTACTTGAGAGTTCTTTAATTTATCTTTTTCAGAATCTATTATACGATTTCCCATTTCTTTAAATACGCCTTGTTTCAAACACCATTCTATAAGAATTACAGATTTTATTGGGTCTTTAAAAAGTCTAATTCCTCTCCATAAACAAGCTTTTTTTAAAATATCCCTACCTCTTTCATTATCTAGTTTAAGATTATTAATTGAGGCTTGCCAAAGAAATTTCTGATCTTCAAAATTAGCGATTAAATTAAGCCTTCTTAAAAAATTTAAATTATCATATTCTTGTCTTCCTACAGGATTTGTTAAAAGCAATATTGAGCCTCCTACTCTATCAGTTCCTATTAACGATTTAAAAGCTTGTTCACTTGGTTTAGTTACTTCATATCCGAACGTAATTTTTTTGTATTCTTTTTCATACCCATCTATCACTTCTATGTCTTTTTTAAACCAATATAAATGTACAAAAGAATATTTTCTAAATAGATTAATAAATAGGCTCGTATATGGTGTTTTTTTTAAAATTATGTGAAAATTACATCTATCTATATATATGGGCAAATTGGTTACGAAATCTATAAAATACTTCATTCCAACTGCAGCTCCAGATATAGGAATTGCTATTCTAATTAATTCTTTGCTTTTTGGATCAAATTGATTAAGTCTTTTTTTATAACCTTCCTCTGTTAATTTTGTAGCTAATTTATAACCTATTGGATATGGAATTACTTTTATATTGACTGGAGAGGCGCCTTTTTTCACGCTATATAAAAGCAATGCTTTTTTTGTTTTTATTGACGGCACAAAAATTAAATCCGATCCAAATACGCACCACATATGTTGTGGACTATCATCTGTAACCTGAACAAAAAGAAAAAGCTGTATATTAGTTTCTTTTTCTATTTTTTCTCTTATTCGAGCTATTTGATGAGCTAAAGAAAAGTGAGTGGCTACAATAACCACTCTTTTTACTGGATTTTTAGCTTTGTTTATTTCATCTATTAATTTTTTTTCTAATTTTCTTGCTGTAAGAAATAACAAATTTCTATAAAAATACGTCATAACATTTTCTTGTTTTCCACTTTGTAACCAAACAAATACTGATGTTAAAATTGGATGGATACTTGTTATTCTGTGAAAAAAACTCACAATCTTATCTTCTCCACTAAGGAAAATACTGTTGGAATTATTTTTAAGCTCATTAGAAAGCGCATCAGTGACCCTTAAATGGCCAAAGCCAACATTTGCGTAGGTAAATATAATTAAAGTGTCTTCTCTATTAAGAATTGGTGATTTAGATAACACATAAACAGTTTAGAAAGCGATAAAGGTTAAGTCAAGTAGGATTTAATATTTAGTTATTGATTTAATATAACTTGATTTAGAGTATATAATATACCATAATTAAGCCGCAGTGGCGGAACTGGTAGACGCGCACGGTTCAGAACCGTGTCTTCGCAAGAAGTTAGAGGTTCAAATCCTCTCTGCGGCACATTAGGAGGGTTGGCAGAGTGGTAATGCAGCGGCTTGCTAAGCCGTGACGGCGTATAACCGTCCACAGGTTCAAATCCTGTACCCTCCGCCTTCGTTCGACGAAGCCTTGGCGAAGTCGAAATTCGTCGAACTTTGGCGAGATAAATCCGCTTATAAATACTTCTATAATGGGTTAAAATCATATTTTTGTAGATTATAATCCATAGAAAAATGTTCTTTAATTTGATAAGAAATTGTTATGTACTATGTATACATTTTAAAATGTTCAGATAAAAAAACATATATCGGCTGTTCTAATAATCTAATCGATAGAATTAGCAAACATAAAAAGGGGTACATTTACGCTACAAAAAATCGTTTACCAATTAAACTAATTTCTTATTTTGCCTTTTCAAAC
The DNA here is from genome assembly GCA_043821785.1 of bacterium. Taxonomy (GTDB): domain Bacteria; phylum Patescibacteriota; class Microgenomatia; order UBA1406; family GWC2-37-13; genus JBBEDP01. Next base: position 10,904 of record JBDRCK010000029.1, read on the forward strand.
AAATATACAGCTTTTAACTTCGAGAAATATCTAAAATCAGGATCAGGACGAGCTTTTATGAAAAAACGTTTTGAAATTAATAGAGTAATTGAGAATTAAAAAAGTTCCAGACCCGTATGCTCTGATCTTACTTTAACCTAGCTCATTTATAAGCGAAAATAGTTTGATATGGTACTACAGAACTTCAGCGTAACAAGCGCATAATTAACTTACTTTTTTACGAGCAAAGCTCGGTAGCTCCTCCTCAAAATCATTTGGGAAAAACCATAACTGAGTATTTGTAATAATTTCTTTTGTTTTGTGCCTATTTATAAAACTTAACTGAAATTCTTTTAATTTTTTTTCTAATTTGTCGCCTATTTTGTTTAAATAGTGAGTTTTTGAACTAGTCTTAACTTTGGTTATGTTTTTTATTCTAAAATTAGGAAAGATTATATTAACCCATATATTTTTAGCTAAAAATCGTGTATAGATTTGATCTTTTGTTACTAAGGGTACCATTTGTACTATTTCGTGCGCAATGTAATAATTTTGCTTGTTTTTTGAAACTTTTAGATTTGTTTCTTCAAAAAAAAGATTTAGGCATACTTTACTACTTGGATTATTTTCCAATCGTAATCTTTTAATTCCAAGAAGCCACGCTATAAGTACGCACAAAAACCTTGCTGACCATAATCTACTTTGAGATGTAATAATAAACAGATCTATGTCGTCGTCAATTTTTGCATTATTTATCGCTATGCTTCCAGAAATTCCTATTAATTTTATTTGTGGAAATAATGAAATGAGCTTTATATAGGCTCTAAATCGATAATTATTTAACTTTTTATGTGAAATTTTGACTTTTAATTTTTGACTTTTAATTTTGCTTTTACTATACTCCCCTAGAGTATATAAATTACCTGTTTTTGTTATTTTTTTCTTAGAAATCAATGCTTTTGTTATTTTATGAAGATTTTCCTTTGAAGTTTTTATATTTAAAAAAGTATGTATTTCTTTAAAATTAGGAGAGTAAGAAAAAAAATGAAAGTATTTTAATACTCTTATTATATCTTTTTGCATATAAATATGTCATTTAGCATCATTCAGGTTAAATTTTTGCTTTAATACGAGCCAAATAAATTTAATTAATCTTAATTGTCTTTTCCACCTCCATGGCTGTGTTATTAATCGATAAAACCATTCTAAGCCTATCTTTCTTAAAAAAACCGGAGGTCTTGATACGGCGCCTGATAAGTAGTCAAAAGATCCCCCAACTCCCATACAAACAATACCTTTTAATCTCCTCCTATTATTCCATATCCATTTTTCTTGATAAGGAGAACCAAAAGCAACCAGTAGCAAATGGGGCTTCGTATCAATAATTATAGAAGATATATTGTCTATTTCTGATTTTTTTGGTTTTTTAATATTTTCTATACCTTTTAACCCTATAAACTTTGCTTGAGGGTAGCTTCGCGAATAGCAATTAGCTAAAGATTCTGCTAAATTATCCTTTCCACCTATTAACATCACTCTTAAGCGTCCAACAGATGACCACTTTATGAGTTCTCCAACTAAGTCAACACCTGTTGTGCGTGAGCCTCGCTCGAGATGCAATACTTTTGAGGCTAAAATAACCCCTACCCCGTCAATAATTTTAATTTGGCCTTTTGCAATAATCTTTTTAAACAATCTATCATTTTGTGCAATTACGATATTTTCTGGATTTAGAGATATTATATGTATAAGGTCCTTTTTTTGTAAAGTGTACTTTTTAATTTTATCTAGGATATCCTTTTTTGATGTCATTGGGATATTTATTCCAAGTAGTCTTTTTTTCATTTTTTATTAAAATTTATTATAAGTTTATCTTTTATTTAATATTTTTTAAAAAAGTGGTGTTTTGTACAAATTTTATCCTATTAGTTTAAACTTTTATAACAATATGTTTATCATTATTGGGTATATTTTACTGTTTTTATTAAAAAATTACTATAAATCTATTCTTTTTAATCGTTTTTCTAAAGTTATTTCATAAATGTTAACTTATTAAATTTGTCTGTATTTATTATAGGCTATCCAATTATTATAATAATTTAAGTTATCTAATAGCTTCTTTAAATTTATCAAGATTTTCTATTGCAACCCCAACTCCTCTAATTACACAAAAAAGCGGCTCTTCTACAACAAAAGAAGCAACCCCACTATAGTAACTAATATACTTGTCTATGTTTTTTAATAAAGAGGTTCCGCCAGATAACACTATCCCTTTGTCAACTATATCTGCTGCAAGCTCTGGAGGAGTTTGACCAAGAACTTCTTTTATTCCTTCTATAATTTGTTTTAGAGGCTTTTGTAAGCCTTCATTAATATCTGTTTCTCCAAGATTTAAAATTTTTGGTAAACCTGTTTGAAAATCTCTTCCTTTAATTTCATAATGTTTTTCTTTTTCAGAATCTTTTTCTTCAATAAACGCATTCCCAATATTCATTTTGACTTCTTCTGCTGTTCTTTCTCCTATTATTAGATTGTGCTTTTTTCTTAAATGTTGAATAATAGCCTCATCTAACTTTGTTCCAGCTACTCGTACTGTCTTATACGCAACAAGCTGCCCAAGCGATATCACAGCAATTTCCGCTGTGCCTCCACCTAAATTAACAATCATATGCCCTGACGCTTGAGATATGGGAATTTTTGCACCAATCGCAGCCGCTAACGGCTCCTCAATAAGGTATACGTCTGCAGCACCAGCTCTCTTACAGGCTGCAACAACAGCTCTTTTTTCGACTTGAGATGCTCCTCCAGGTATAGATATCATTAATTCTGGCCAAAAAACTCTATTTTTTAGGGCTTTTTTGAGGAAATAAGTTATCATTGCACAGGTAGTAGTAAAATCAGCGATTACTCCTTCTTTCATGGGTCTTGAGGCAACTATTGATCCAGGAGTACGCCCTAACATTTCTCTTGCCTCATCTCCTACTGCTAATATTCTTCTATCCTCAATCGAATATGAAACCACGGTAGGTTCGTTTAATGTGATACCTTCTCCACCAACATAGACTAATGTATTTGCGGTTCCAAGATCAATCCCAATCTTTTTTCTGAAAAACATATCTTTATATTGTATAATATTGTTCTACAAATAAATTTGTATCAAAAGTAAATAATTAACAACACTATATCAAAATACGACATTAATATATCAGAAATACACAAAAAAATAATGAAAGAAGCTATAATTAAAATTCTTATATTTCTTCTCTTATCGTTTATTATTTTTATTGTTATTGCTTATGCCAGAGGATACAGATTTAATTTTAAAGATCAAGAAATCTCATCAACAGGTATTTTAGCAATAAGCTCATCGCCAAAAGCTGCAAAAGTTTTTATAAACGGACATCTAAAAGGTGTTACTGATATGAATATAACGCTTCATCCAGGAAACTATACTATTGAAATAAATAAAGATGGATATATGCCATTCAAAAAGAACCTAACATTAAAAGGTGAAATAGTAGAAACTATTGATCCTATTCTTTTTCCAACAAACCCATCGTTGTCTCCTTTAAGTAATTTGGGTATTGTAAATGCTTTTCGAGTTGATCAAACAGACAATATAATTTTAATTTCAGAAAATGACTCTGAAACAGATGGAGTTTATCTGTTTGATGCTTCTAGTAAGCCAATAACAATTTTTGCACCTTTAAAAACACTCTTGTTAAAAAGTAAATTACCTAAAGGATCGAGTTTAGCTGATTCTGATATAGCATTTTCTCATGATTTTAAGCAAGCTATTTTAGATGTTCCTAATGGAAATATTACTAATTCATATTCAATCTCACTTAACTCTGAAAATCCTGACCCTTTTGATGTTACAAACTCAAAGACAACATTAATTGAAGCCTGGGAACAAGAAAAAAATAAAGAAATAGACAAAATCCTTGAAACATTTCCAAGTGATGTACAAAAAACCGCAAGCTCATCGTTTAATATAATTTCTTTTTCTCCTGACCAAACAAAAATACTTTATAAAGCCACTTCTGAAAAAAATATTCCGTTAATTATCAAGCCTCCGTTAATAGCGTCAAATCAATCTACAGAAGCAAGAAATTTAAAAACTGGAAGCTTATATGTTTATGATAAAAGAGAAGATAAAAACTACCTCGTTGGAAACAAAGACTTAGATATAAACGATCTTATTTGGTACTCTGACTCAAAAAGACTTGTTTATAAAGAAGACGATAGAATATCAGTGTCTTCATATGATGCAACAAATAAAGAGACTGTTTATTCAGGGCCTTTTGAAAATAAGTTTTTTTCTGTTAATTCCGACGGCAGGTTAATAGTTTTGGCAAATTTAAATCCTAAATCAAATAAGCTTCCTGATCTTTATCTTGTTGGAATAAGATAAGATCAGTATTCTATATACAGTATTCCGTATACAGTATTTAAAATTTAAAAAAATAGCGAAGATACCAAGTTACTTTACGACTTGGGAACATATTTACAATTTCAATTTTGCCGATTGCTCCCACGGAGTCAAAGAAATTGTGTATCGAGCTATTTACAATACGTTTAACAAGTTAATCAGCTTCAAATTATTCTTCTACTCTTGTTGCATAAACCATTAATCTTTTTAACGTAGTTCCTGGAGGCCAGCAGGTTTGTAAAGTCAAAAACTCTTTGTTGCTTTTTCTTCTAATATATTCTACCTGTGAAGGGTCTACGACTTGAGTTCCAATAACCTTATAAAGATACCTGTTTCCTTTATAAACAAGATTTATCTCATCACCCCTCTCTAGTTTATAAAGTAGATAAAAAACTGCATTATAATTTCCTAGATTCCAGAAATAATCTGTTGAGTGTGCAAAAAGAAAGATATGGGCTTTTTCTCCAGGAAACGCAGTTCCTTGTGTATGCGCTACTCCTTTTTTAAGTACGTCTAAATATTCGTTTTTATTTGAAGCGTCTACGTTTTGTATTACTTTTGCATTAGCTCCTATTTTTGGAATAACAACTGAAAATGCCGGATCTTCTGGCACTATTATTTGTGTCTCATTTTTCTTAAATAAATCTACAAGCATGGTTTTTTCTTCTTTAAGGCTCTGTTTTGCCCCTTTTCCTTCTTTATTAACGTCTGAAAGAACATATTTTTTATTTGTTGTCCTATCAATGAAAAACCTAATTTCTTCACGTACGGGCTGATAAAGGGTTTTAATAAACATAAATAATGAAGTTAAAATAAGAAAATTCCCAACAGTCCTCAAAACCAATACCTTAAAATATTCGTTGTTTTTTGTTTTTTTTATTTTCATATTTTTCAAAAATGGTGCCGCTGAAGAGAATCGAACTCCCATCTTACCCTTAGGACGGGTTTGCTCTGTCCATTGAGCTACAGCGGCTAATAAATAATCAAAATTATAAATCTTAAATTACAAATAATAAATAAATATCAATCTTTAAACGTTTTAAATTTCAAATTTATAATTTGAAGCTTATCTGTGATTTGATATTTTAAATTTGTTATTTACTCTTAGAGAGTATTATAGCATTTATGTGAGCTTACCCTATTACTTCTTCATCAATTCTTTTGTATTCAACAAGCTCTGACTTGTCAAACCATAAAGGAATCTCATAATCTGCTTCTTCTTTTGAACCAGATGCGTGAAGTAAGTTTTTAATAGCTCTTTTTGAAGTATTTGCAAGAAGCGATGAGTCAAAAGAAAAATCTCCTCGAATCGTTCCTGGAGCTGACTCTAATGGCAATGTATGTCCTACTATTTTCCTTGTCAACTCAACCGCGTGTGGACCTTCAAAAACAGATGCTAATACAGGCCCTGATGTTATATATTCTAGTAACCATAATCTTGCCATTTCTCCTATTTCTTTTGGGTCATCTGTACCTAAAAGTTTTTTAACATTAGCCTCTAATTTTTTATAGTTTGCTAACGTCTTATGACCAATCTGTTCAATCCATTCATGTCTATCTGCAGGATAATGTTTCTCTGCGAGCTCTTTCGAAACATTAACCATTTTAGCACCTATTAATTTTAAACCTGCTCTTTCAAACCTATTTAAAATTTCACCATTCAAGCTTCGCTTTACTCCATCTGGTTTTATTACAATCAAAGTTTTTTCCATCTAATTTGAGAAAAATACTAACATAAAAAGATCTACTTTGTCAACAAAGAGTACAAGAAAAGAGCCTAAAACTATAAAAGGTCCAAAGGCTACTTTACTTTTTATTGTCTTTTTTTTCATAAAAATTAAAACTAGTCCAATAAGAGCCCCTAAAATAAATGCAAAATATAGAGCTGTTAATCCTTTTTGTAATCCAAAGATAAATCCTATGATATAGGCTAACTTAACATCTCCAAAACCCATTGCGCGGTGTTTTGAAAGTTCATATACTAAAAAAATTGGGAGCGCTGTTAATAATCCTTCTACAAATCTAAATAAAATCAATTGATAATTGCTTCCCTGAATTAATAGTATTAAAAAACCAATTATCCCCGCGAAAATAAGCATTTGGTCTGGAATTATCCTATACCTTAAATCTGCAAAGAAAATCACAATTAAGGCAGAAATTAAAGCTAATTGAAGGACCTTTATAGCAATTACTTGACCTGGAAGATAAATAAAACTTAAAACAAATAAAACTCCTGTTAAAAGCTCAACAATTGGATATCTAAAATTGATTTTTTTCTTACAAAGCCTACATTTTCCTTTAAGTATTAAAAAGGAAAGAATTGGAATTAAATCTATAGATTTAAGTTGTTTTTTACAATTGTCACAATACGATCGCCCCATAATACTCTTTTCTTTTGGAAGTCTGTCAATTAATACATTGAGAAAAGAACCAACCGCAAGACCGATTATAAAAAGATAAAAAAGAAGCATCGTTTAAATATACAACTTTAATATAAATTATTCATTAAATAATTAACGAATTAACGTATTAACGAGTTATTAATGACATAAAAAAGTGAAGATATTAATTTTTGTGAGCGGGGAACCTCGAGAAATCGAGGAAGGGCTCCTTTGCGAATCAAAAATTCAATATCAAACTTTTTTATATTGTAAGAAGTCTTTCTATTCCTTTTGTGTCTTTTACTGGCCCGATTAAGGCTAAATTTAGATTTTCTTGCTTGAATGTTTCTTGTGCGATTTGATTAACATCATCTAAAGTTACTTTCTCAATTTTGGAAATATTATCATTTGGTTGTGTTATCTTATCTTCTATCAATAATTTCTCTCCAAAATAATTTGCAACTTCAAATGAATCTTCAAGATTTAATAAAAATCTTCCCTTTATGATTTCTTTTGCTCTTACTAATTCTTCTTTTTTAATATCGCCATCAAGTACTTTTTTATGTTCTTTTAATATAGTTTTTATCGCTAGCTTTGTTTTATCAAGATCTATTGTAACCCCTGCTCTTGTATAAATATTTCCAACATCGTTATAAAGAGATCTTGCTGTAGAAATGTAATAACAAAGTCCCCTTCTTTCTCTTACTTCTTTGAATAATCGCGTTGACATCCCGCCTCCTAATATTACAGATAACACGGCTAATGCATATTTTTTGCCATTTTCTCTTGAAACAGTTCTAAATCCAAGAGTAAAATGGCTTTGTTCTGTTTTTTTATACTTAATTATCATATTTGGTTTTTTTTGGTTTTCAATTACTTTTTCGTAATCTTCTTTTTTACCTTTTTTCCAGTCTTTAAATTTTTCAGAAATTAAATCAAGTATTGTTTTTTTAGACATTTTTGCAGAACTTATTCCACCGGCAACTACAAAAACCGCATTGCTTGGATGGTAAAGAGAGTCCATATAATCAGTAAATGTTTTTCTTGTGAATTTAGTTACAGTATCCCTGTGACCTCCAATTTCAAAACCTAATGGATTTCCATCATATAAAAGTGTTTCAAAAATATCATTAACTTTTTGATAAGGAGTATCGTTATAAAGATTTAACTCCTCAACTATTACGCCCTTTTCACGTTCGATTTCTTCAGAAAGTAAAAAGGAATTTAGTACCATGTCAGAAATAACATCTGTCATTCTTTCAAAGTGTTGACTTGTAGCTTTTATCCAATATCCTGTATGGTCTTTATTCGTAAAAGCGTTGAATACTCCACCTGCTCCTTCAACCTCTGCTGCTATTACATGGGAATTTGGATATTTTTTTGAACCTTTAAAAGCCATGTGCTCAAAGAAGTGCGCTATGCCGTTATTTACTTTATTTTCATATCGCGACCCTGCACCAACAAGAAGAATTGTTGTAAGGGTTGGAAAAGAGTCGGTATCAACAAGTACTACCCGAAGACCATTTTCAAGCGTAAAAACATCCGTTTTCATCTGTTAATTGTACTGGATAGCCTTAACTTAATCAATTTAAAGAAATTAATATGGCTGCCCAGCTTGGATTCCCCACTTCGCCAGATACCGTACGGTAATCTGGCTTCGAGGGGCAAGTGAACCAATAACTCTGGCTGCCCAGGAACGATTCGAACGCTCATAAGCAGATCCAGAATCTGCTGTCCTACCATTAGACGACCGGGCATTTACCCTATCTGTTCTTCAACAGGGTGGTATCGAATGATATCACCGGGCAATAATTATGTTCATATTTTACCAATAAAATAAAATAAGAGATGCTCTTTTAATCTTTCAAAAGATTAAAAACTTAGTTGTTACTATCTTTTGAAAAATAGTAATATCAGAATACTTCAATCATTTGAATGATTGTAATAAATATTTAATATTAAAATCATCCAAATGTTCGAACATTTGGTCTTATCGTTTAATTTAAGTATTTTGATATAATTTCGGTATGAAAATTGAGATAAAAAGAATTACATTAAAAGAATTGGACAAATTCTAT
>JBDRCK010000030.1:0-3679 GCA_043821785.1 bacterium
AACACCTTTTCCTTCCTCGTATGAACTTTTTTACCCAGTAGTCGCTGGCAAAATCCCAGGAGATAGATTTTACAAATTAAAGTTATTAAAAGAATGGTTTACTGGCAAACTAATTTTCAATTCCATAAGAAAGACAGATTACCATCTTATTTTAAGTAAAAAAAGACTAGTTGAGGCAGAAAATCAAATTTTAAAAAATAAAGATTTTTCCCAGGTTAATGACAGTCTTACTAAATCTATCGAAGAAATTAAAACAGCAATAGAAATCAGCAAAAGAGCAAAAGAAAGCGGTGAACAAGTACAAGATGTGCTTAATACAATAAAAACAGTCGGCACCAATGAAGCAGATTTTATTGAAAAAACCCTTTTGCAAAGCACTCCTGAAAATCAAAAAGAATACCTCATAAAATCTTCTCAAACCATCCGCACCCTAATTAAAGAGATAGATTAGTTTTTCCTAACTAGCCCTACTTTCCATAAATAGTAGCCATACGGACCAACAATAGTAGTAAAATCTAAGCGTTTTAGGTGTGATAGGCCTCTTGAAACTAAATATGTCATTTTGGCTAGCCAATATAAAGTTGGATAAAACCTTTTGTTTTCATTATGCCCGTTTACTTTTTTCAACAGCTGTTCAAATATAAATTTAGGTGGCCTAGCAACAGAAACCATATAGAACAATACACTGGCCACGGTCTTACGGGTATCTAAATAAGAAGAAGTAAGTTGTCTTATGTCAGTAGACGGATGAGATTGAAAATAGTCCCACAAACGAGTCTTGGGAAAAACTCTCAAAGAAAAAATAGTTAGCGTATAGGGGCGTTTTAATTTATATAGAAATCTTAAAGAATCAACCAAATCTTTCTTTTCTTCAATCGGATTGTCTATGATAATATCGTATGATGGGGGAATCATTCTGTACTTTCTGGCCATATCCGCCAATATGTTGGCAGAACGCCTAACAACTGGAAGTGGGGTTGGTCGCTGATAAAAGGCCAATATTCTCTCACTAGCACTTTGTATTCCCATTCTTCCCCTATTCATACCTGCCTTACCAAGAATATCCATCTTTTCTTTTGTAATGAAGTTCGGATGTAGCCCAGAAACAGCAAATGGCAAACCTACTCGTTTTTTATACTTTTTCACAAACTCTTTAAGAGTGGAAACTGGTATAGCTATAAAGTTATCATCATAAAATACTACTGTGGAAATAAAAGGGTAAATATTAATAGCGTTTACTATCTCATCCAACATATGATCAACGGGGGAAAACCTAATTATTCTATACTTACAATCATAACGAATAAAAGCATCGTTAGCACAGTAAATACAAGAAAACGGACATCCAATTGTCCAAACTGTTCTATAGGATAAACCATTAAAATTTAAAAAATCACGTTTTGTGAACTCACGAAAGATTCCTTTTTTTAAATCATATATTTCACAATCCAATCCATAATATAGATGTGGAAAAGAAGCCAGTTTTTCGGGTTCATTTAATGGTAAATTGGAATTTTTATATAATTTCCTCCCTTTTTTAAACCACATGCTCTTGGTTTTTAAATAATTCTTTTTATTTAAAAATGCCCTATAAAAATTTGCAAAAACTGCTTCTCCCTCTCCTGTACATATCGCGTCAACATGTTTTATCGCATCCTCGGGATTAATAATTGTATGAGTTCCTCCCCACAAAATAAAGGCTTTGGGATTGTACTTACGAATATACTTAACAATTCTTTCAACACAAAATGCAGAAGGTGTCATGGATGAAAAACAAATCAGATCAGAATCTGACAGTTTTTTAGCAATTTTTTTGTAGTCTTTATATGTAAATGTTTCTCTAGTGGAGGGAAATAAGTGGGTCTTAAGAGAATATAGGTTTCCTGTTGTAATGAAGTAGATTTCAGTATCAAGGTTTAACTCTCTGGCCACTGACACGACTTTCCTAAAACCAAGTGCTGTTATTCCTTCCTCAACAGATATAAATTTTATCTTCATGTTAGATAGTGATATTATATATAAAATTTACTTTTATGAAAAAACTAATTATAGACCAAAAAAAATGTGTTGGTTGCAAAACCTGTACTATAATTGCTTCTAAAACTTTCAAGATTGGAGAGAGCGGAAAGGCTACAACAATATTGAAAAGTAAGGATAAAGATAAAGATATTGATTTAGCGATATTTAGTTGCCCTGTACAGGCAATATCAAAAAGCGAAAAATAAGTATTGATCGCTAGTTTTTGTTCTTCATGTCGTTTTCTACTCGTAGAAAATTTGCGAACATTTGAATAAAACTTGTTTTTTGTAAAATCACCTCGAAAAGTTCGTTATCGGTCTTAACTCTAATTTTTTGGACGCGTTTTCTTTTTTTGACCGCATTAGAAATATTTTTAATATTCCACACAAAAGAATTATAAATCATCCTTGCTTTATCAAATTGCAATGTAAATAAATAATAAAAACCCAAACAAGTAACCAATATAATGTGTGGCACAAATATCATAAAAAGGTTTTTTGTATCCAAACATTTATAAAGCATCAAAATCCTATTTTTAAAAGAATTGTAATTAACAACGATAGGATCACATTGGTTACTGAATGTAAAACCAACTTTGTGATATATATAAGTTTCTGGAAAAAATATTATCCTCCATCCAGCTAGCCAAACTCTCCAACAAAAATCTGTCTCTTCCATATAAGAAACATAGTCAGCATCAAAAAGACCTAATTTTTCAACAACATTTCTCCTTATAAACATACAAGCTCCTTTGGCTGAAAATATCTCTCGTTCTTTTGTATATTCTTCGCTATCCTTTTTTCCAAAACCCCAATGTGACAGAAAACCTGTTTTTGTTAGAAATGCACCTGCGTTATCTAGATACCCTGGCTTATCCATCATGAAAATTTTTGCCTGAGCCACACCTATAGACAAATCTAATTCCAAACGCTCAACTAGTTTAGTTAGAAGTTTTTTATCAACTGTAGTGTCATTATTAAGAAGTAGTATATAATCACCATCACTTTCCCCACAACCTCTATTGTTTGCACCTGCAAATCCTAGGTTTTTTTTATTTTTGAAAAATTTTATAGTTGCTTTCCAACTAGCTCTTTTTGCTTTTCCAAAACTACCGTCTTTTGATCCATCATCCACTACAATCACTTCAAAATTCGAATAGTCTATTTTTTCAACCGACACTAAACAATCCCAAAAAACCTGACCACCGTTGTAGTTGGTAATAATTATTGACACTTTAGGTTTTTGTTTTTTCATTTTTTATACTTACCTACTAAATAACCTAGTCCTCCACCAAAACTTTCAAACAACAACATAACAATAAGGCCTAAGGATATGATGGGTTTTTGGAAAAGCTTTTTATAGTTTTTATAAAAACCTGACCGTAAAAAATAAACAGTTTTGGGTCCGATAACGGGTATTCTCTGCTTCTTAAGATATTTATCCGCAGAGAGTCCATAGTAATATTTTCTTCTTACCAAAGAAAGAAGAGTGGGCTTACCTTCATTGTGTTTAATTAATTGATTAATTCTTAATATTTTGTATTTTTTAGAAATTCGTTGAGGTAAATCCCAATCTTCTGGTCCAGTTAAGGTTGTGTCATAGCCACCAAACTGATTAAAAATATTTTTAGGAAAAAACCTGGCAGCTTCAAAATAATCTT
>JBDRCK010000031.1:0-50320 GCA_043821785.1 bacterium
CCTTTATATTTCTTGACCTTATCTGCTTTATCCGCATACATTGTCTGTGATTTTGCATGAACATGTAAATGTATTAAAAAAGATAAATTTAGCCAAGTTTTTTTAGGTAATAGTTTGCTTGTTAAATCAAGAGGAATTCCATCAAGATATATTTTAAAAAGTTGATTTAATCTAATATCTTTATAAGCCATCAGGGCTAAAGGGGCCAGGAAGTGCTGACAAAACTGCTTATATGCTATCCAAGGCTTCCCATCAATGTATTTTTCAAATGAAAGTATATCTATAAATACTGGTTTTCCTTTAAAAAACTGTACGTTATAAGAACTTGCATCTTTTAATGACATCCCATGCTCTAAAGCTTGTTTTTGAATTTGTAAGGTCAAAAGAGCGACGTCTTTAAGTTGAGAAAAAGACCATTCATAAGGATATGAGATATATGGTATTTTCTGCACTTCTAAAACTTTGTAAGTATTGTTAGATTTAAGATTTTTTGTTTCAATAGCTTTTGACGAGAGTATTAAGCCAGATTTTTCCAAGCTTTTTTTTAATCCAGAGGATATAAAAAGATCAAAGTCACTTTTGTAGCTTTTATTTACCTGTCTGTATACCTTATCTCCTTTGTAGAAAACGCTTCCGCTTGGATCACGAAATGAGCTTTCTTCAAAGCTAATTTGATCTTTCATTTTACTTTTTTTTGCGAGATTTTTTGAAATAAGAGATTATCTTATCTTTAATATTTTTAAGGGAGTTTCTAAAAAAATAAGCTCCACCAAGAAGCATACCAAAAATCATCTGCAACAAATAGCTTCCAGAGCCTGGATCAAGATATGCATGTACGCTTTTTGGCATCATAGCAACAAAAAATAAAAGCGCAAATATAATTTTCATGAACATAAATTTTATCAAACCTACCCTCATTTAGCAATCGTTCAATAATTTCTAAATACTAATCTCTAAACTCTAAACAAACTCAAATGTTTTAAATATAAATGCTCAAAACAATAATTTAATTTTGGCAAAACCCGTAAACTGCATAAAATAATAACCGAAGATGCCAATTTTTTTGAGCAGGGAACCTCGTAGAGGTAGGGCTCCTTTGCAAATAAAAAATTAGGTATCGAGGTTGTTAAAAATTAAGATTGTAAAATTATATTAAGGTATAATTTAAGAAATGAAAATTTTAGGAGTGGAGGAATTGCAGATTCCTGAAGTAAAAGTCATTACATATCAGCGATTCAAAGATGAACGCGGCTACTTTACAGAAACTTATAGAAAAAGCGATTTTGCCCAAAACCCTCAAACGCCATTTTTAAAAAATATAGATTTTACTCAAGTTAATGAAAGCTTTTCAAAAAAAGGAGTTGTACGAGGTTTTCATTTTCAATGGAATCCTTTTATGGCAAAAATGCTAAGAGTTATTTACGGAAATGTAATAGATGTTGCACTTGATATAAGGCCAACATCTCAAACATATGGAAAAATAGTAGGATATGAATTTAATACAACACAAAATGATGAAACAAATCAATGGATTTGGCTTCCAATTGGTTTTGCACATGGTATTTTTTTCCTAGAAGATAGTCTGATTGAATATTTCTGTACTGGTCAGTGGGCACCTGACAACGAAAGAGCTATTTCTCCAATGGCTGACGATATTGATTGGAGTCTGTTTAACAAAGATATTAAATCAAAAATCGACAACTTACTTATTAATAATTCGCTAATTAATGACAAAGATAAAAACGGAATAACATTAGAACAATGGAAGATATCTGAAGATTCAAAAAACTTTATTTTTTCTGACTTTTGAGCCTTTCAATATCTGCATCAACCATAGTTGACACAAGATCGTTAAAGCTTAATTTTGGTTTCCAACCTAAATTCTTTTTTGCTTTATTAGGTTTTCCTTTTAGATCATATACCTCAGCAGGTCTTTTAAATCTTGGATCGCTTTTTACATATTTTTTCCAGTCTGATATTCCTGCATGTTTAAAAGCTAGCTGTACAAACTCTTCAACTGAATGATTCTCACCAGTAGCGATAACGTAATCATCAGGTTCTTCCTGTTGAAGCATAAGGTGCATTGCTTCTACGTAGTCGCCTGCAAAACCCCAATCTCTTTTTGGAGATAGATCTCCCAATCTCAATTCTTCAGATAATCCAAGTTTAATTCTTGCAACTCCATCAGTAATTTTTCTTGTGACAAACTGAATTCCTCGAAGAGGGGATTCGTGGTTAAAAAGAATCCCACTTACTGCAAACATTCTATAAGATTCTCTGAAATTAACAGTAATCCAGTGTGCATATACTTTGGATACTCCATAAGGGCTTCTTGGATGAAAAGGTGTTTTTTCATCTTGATATCCATTAGTTGTAGATATTCCAAACATTTCTGATGTTGATGCTTGATAAAATTTTACTGTTGGAGAAAAAAGTTTTAGCGCAGATAAAAGATTTAGTGTTCCCAATGCATTAATTTCTGTAGTAAGCTTTGCTTGATCCCAAGATGAACCAACAAATGACTGCGCAGCAAGGTTATAAGCCTCTTCAGGTCTGATGTTTTTTACTATGTTTATCAGTGAAGAGTCATCTGTAAGGTCTCCTTCTAAAAATTCAACATCGTCTGTTATTCCTAAATAATCAAGATTGTCAAAATGAGGTTTAGAATACCTTCTTATCATCCCATATACCTTATAATCTAAGGAAAGAAGGTACTTTGCAAGGTATGGACCGTCTTGACCCAGAATACCTGTAATTAGAGCTGTTTTTGCCATTATTAGTACATTATATCAGGTTTTTGATAGAATGATTCAATGAAGCAGCTATTTTTAAGCTTTATTAAAAGAAAGGACAGCATAAATATAGCTATAAATACTTTTGGAAACTACTTAAATGTTTTTTTTGTCGCAATATTTGCTTTAATACTAGTTCGTATTATGCCTCCTATTGAGTATGGGGTATTAAGCGTACTTCTAGGGATTATCTATGTTATGGCAAATGTCTTAGACTTTGGAGTAACTGCTAATATTTATTCGACTATACCGATTTTACTCAATAAAGATAAAACAGATACGCTACGTTTTTTAAAAAGCAATATTTTATATCAATCTCTTTTATCGCTTATTGTAATTTTATTTCTAATAATATTTTTTCCTCAACTTGATTTGCTTTTTTTTAAGACTGGAGAATCAAGAATTGTACTAAACATAACAGCTATCTCAATTATTTTATTCCTTTGGCAAAATTCTCTAATGAATGTTTTTTTCGCAACTAAAAAGTTTTTTAAAGCAAATTTATATTTGAATTTAGCAAATGTTGTAAAAACTTTAGTTCTATTTTTTTTAATATATATAAATTTTATAAATGTTGGCAGTATTATTTTTGTGTTTGGTATTTTAGGACCTTTGTTATTTTTAATTTTTGCTTTATTTGAAAAAGGTGAGGTGTTATTGCAGTTTATCAATTCTCCAATCAACAAAAATGATTTTAAATTTAAGTATTCCTTTCCATACTTTTTAGGAACACAGTTTTTCAATATGGGGCTACGAACAGATCTTTTTATGCTATCGTTTTTTGGCCTTGGAGCAGGTGTAGGATTTTATGGCCTTGCTCAAAAAATTATTTTAACCATTGTAACAACGATTATCAGCGTAACTCAAGTTCTAACTCCTAATTTTTCAAAGCTAAAAACCCAAAAAGAGACAAGAGCAATGTTTAAGACAAGCTTTACATACCTACTTCTTCCTATAACTTTATATGTGGTTTTGTACTTTACACCCAATCAGCTTTTTTACCTAGTCTTTACAAAAGAGTATGCACAAACCGCTCTTATTACAAAAAGCCTTGTATTCCCATATATTATATTTACTCTTGGTCAACTTCCTTTTCTTTTTCTTTTATACGTTGCACGGAAAACATCCTATATTTTATTTTCAAATATATTTTTCTTCGCTGGGATGGTAATCGGTTGCTACTATCTAATACCAAAACTTGGAGTATTTGCCCCAGCTTATGTAATATCAGTTTCACTTTCTATATCTATAATTATTCAAGCAATTACTGCATTTTATGAATACAAAAAATTACCAGCATAAAACAACTTTTATAATTCCGACTCTTACTAACACGCAAGGGCTTTTAAAAGTCTTGAATCTTTTAAACAAATACAACGAAAAAGACTCTATCTTAATTGTTAATAACAGCAAAAAAATAAAACTCGAGAAAACTATTCCTTATAAAGAAATTAAAAATAAAATCATCATATTAAATCAAAATAAAAATACTGGGTTTGCAAAAGCTTGTAATGACGGAGCAAAAAAAGCTAAAGAATATTTTAATCCACAATATTTAGTTTTTTTAAATGACGATGTATTTTTTAAAAATAATTTTACAGATACTTGTATTGAAGAAATAAAATCTAAAAAGTGGATAGCTACTTCTCCTATCTTATATAGTACAAATAATGAAATAGAGAATTGTGGCTACAAAGTACTTGCCTACGGAAAAATAGAACTTGTAAGAAATCAATTCTCAAATATAAAAATCGACGGATTATCTGCAACTGCGCTCGTATTTTCCACAACCGCATTTACAAGACTTAAAGGGTTTGATGAAAGATTTTTCGCATATCTTGAAGATGTTGATTTATTTCTTCGCGCAAAAAAACTGAGTATGAAATTTGGAGTTTGTAAAAAAACCAAAGTGTTTCATAAGGGGCAAGCAACGTCTTCTTCAATAAGTGTAAAAAAATCTTATCTTGATTTTAAAAACTGGATTCTAATTATTACAAAAAACTGGAGTGGAGAAGAGATTTCAAAAAACCTCCCAGAAATAGCAATTGAGCGAGTCCGAAACCTCTGGGGCGTAATAAAAGCAGTATTCAATTAAATCACAAATCTAAAATCACAAATAACAAATAAGCTTCAAATTCTAAATTTAAAATTTAAAACGTTTAATGCTTAAAATTTATTTGTGACTTGAAATTTATTATTTTTAATTTATCTTCCACATTTCAACTTGTAGTTCTCTATGTGTTTTCTCGCTTTCAATCTTATATCCTTTATCTTTAAGCTCTTTTTTATAGTCCAGTCCATAAATTTCTGCAGCATATGGAATAACAGTTATTTCATTTTCTAGTTGAAAACCATTTAATGACTTTAAATTTTTTACTTCTATACTTTTGTTGTAATATTTCACCGGATCTGATGATGAAGTGATCATATATACCTCTTTTGTTTTTATATCTTTAACTAAACTTTTCCAATCTTCTCTGTGATAGATAGGGTTTAATAAATAAATGAACGAAAAAATAGTAAAACCTGAAAGAGTAATAATTTTTATGTAATTATTTTTAATAGATAATGCTAAAAGAATTGAAAGTAGGGGAATAAGGTAAATAAAACGGAAGTATTGTAAAACTGGCGTAAAAAATGAGGCTAAAAACCCAATTCCTAATGTAACAAAAAACAACCAAAAAAAAGCTTGTTTTTCATCCCAGCTATTACTTTTTGTCATTCTGGAACGAAGTGATAGAATCTTTTTGTTTTTAGATCCTATCGCTCCTCTCAGTCGCTCCATGATGACGAAACTAAACACAAAAATACTCCAAAAACCTGCAATAAAATAATAAACAATTTTCGGTTCAAAACTAATTCTTCCAATTGAAAATTTAATTGGAATTAAAAAAAGATTTTTTAAATTTGCCTTCCCCAAAACCAAACTCCAGTTTTTCACATCCAACAACGCAACTTTTGAATTTACATATTGCTGAGCAAATAAAGGAAAAATTAAAACTACTGCCAATATAAAACCCGGGGAAAGCATTAGTAACAATTTGTATTTTCTTTTAAACAACAACCACAAATACATTGCAAAAATGAAAAAAATCGATCCATAAAAAGTCAGAAAACTCAAAAATATAAACATATTGATTAAAACTATATTGCGGGTGGCGGAGATGAAAGGGCTCCCAACAGCGCGCAATGATTTTACCTTTTTAAAATCACGAGCACTGGTGGGAAAGAAATCTCCGACAGGACCCGCAATATTTGAATTCTGTATCGAGCTATTTAACTTGGAAGATTTCATAACCCCACTTCGCTCTAAAGAGCTTCGAGGGGCAAGTAAATAATAAACAATCAATGTTGTAAACATTGTTACTAACATATATGGCCTCGCTTCTTGTGAATAATAAATAATAAGCGGATTAAACAAAAACAAAGCAGCTACCCACAAGCCAACCTTTTCACTCTTTAATGCTTTACCCATTAGATAAACAATCCATGCAGTAATAATAGAAAAAATAACTGATGGAAATCGCAGCGCAATTTCTCCATATCCAAAAATATTTGTCCAAAATTTCATAAATAAATAGTAAAGTGGGGGATGAAAATCAGTTGGAGAAAACTTTGTAATTATGTCTAAATATGAAAAGCGAGAAACTACATTTGCAGTAATAGCTTCATCAAGCCAAAGAGACTGATTTAAAGCTAAAAGTCTTATTAAAAACCCTAAAAAAAGAACCCAAAATATCTTTTTCTTCATCAAAAACATTATACATTTTTGATAATTCTTAAACACTAAAATTTATATTACTTTGAAGACTAGTTAAACGACTTAAGATTTCTTCCAAGATTATAGTTGGGATCGGTTATAAGATCGCTACTAATCACATCGGATTCACCTAATTCAATTGAAAAATTTCTGATTCTACGAGAAGAAATATTTTTTAACCATACATTTTTCGGAAGGCTATTCTCTTTAAATTTCATCGGAAGCAGAATGGATACTCCTTTAACAGGTTCTAATTTTCCTCGTTCATTTTCAAATAACAAATCTATTTTCATTCTTCCATTATCTTCATCGTTTGGTATTCTTGTTAATCTAAACGTTCTATTTGTTTTTGTGTTTCTGGCAACAACAACTTGTATTTCAGATTCATCAGCATTTTCAACTGGTCGAAATAAATTAGCTGCAACTTCTATGAGCTCTCTTCCTGCCTCAATTTGTTTTTTAGATAAAGAAGAGCGTCTTGTAAGTTTTTCAACTAAAGGAGAGCGAGGTAACATAAGTTTTTCTGTTAACATAAGTCGTATTATACAACTTTAACCTTTCATGTCAATATAAACCAAACGGTGGCTGAAAGGGTAGAGTAAACGAAGGATATATTAACGAATTGGTTTAATTTATAATTTTATATTTGCAATTTGTAGCTTATTTGCTTGCCCCTCGTAGCCAAGTTTGACTTGGCAAAGTGGGGTCACTTGTGATTTAATATTTTATATTTAATTGAGACTCCCTTCCAAGCGACACGAGACCCTAATTAGTTTATATATTTTTAACTCACAAAAATACCATTACATTATTATCTTGATTGAAGTATTTTATCAGCGATAGGTTTAATTATACTAATTGGTTCACTCAAACATAAGTTAATTTCTCCAGGTATTCGTAAAATACGGGTATTTGGCGGATGAGAATGATCTTCGTCTTCCAAACTAGAAGTATATATTATTTCGTTTCCTAGTATTGTTAAGTGCGTTTTTCTTAATCTTGATCCATATTCTTCATCCGTATACCATTCGTATGTTTTTCCATCATGTCTTTTTGCAATAGATATATATTTACTAATAAATTGTCCTTTACGAACAACACCGTCCATTGGTGAAGGAAGACGAAATACTATTCCTTCATCGTCAAATACAATTCCTTTTCTTGATTCTTTATTTTTTTCCCAGGTTTCTTTATCAGGAAAACGTTTACGTATATTATCAAATATTATATCCATAAGCGTTTTAAATTCTTCTAATCTAGTTTTTGACTCAGGTTGTGTAGGTGTTTCTACTTCTTGTGGTGTTTGATTTGAAGTCCCAGTATCTTTAGGAGGTTCCATAATTAAATTATGGAATGAATAAACAATTTTGTCAAGTTAAGTCAAATTCTCACATAGCGTTCTACTTCCTTTTATTGTCGTATATAAAGATTAGTTATAAGCTCTGGTATAATTATTATCGTTGCGGGATTAGTTGAGTGGCTCAATGACTCCCTTCCAAGGAGTAGACACGGGTTCGATCCCCGTATCCCGCTCTGAAATATTAAATTTCAGAGCGAGGTTCGCCTCGCCCAAAGGGCGGGCGACCCGCTCATTAGTTATGATTTCACCTTTATTTACTGTTTATATTCTTTAAAGTCTAAAAGACGGCAAAATTTATATTGGTTATACAAATAATTTTAATAGAAGGTTTCAACAACATAATAATGGTCTTGTAAGATCAACAAAATACAGAACACCATTCAAACTATTGTTTAAAGAAGAATTTAAAGAGGCTTATAAAGCTAAAAAAACGCGAATCATGGTGGAAAAGTGGCGCTGGTAGAAGAAAATTAAAGCAATCCTTTAAGATTCTGGAGAAAAATTAAGATTATCTTAACTTCTTATAGAGTTTTTGGGAATCTTTAAGCTCTTCTTGTTTATTTATTCCAATTCCGATTTCTCTAAAATGAACAATCATTGCATAAGTTTTTAACTTTTTCTGGATGGCAATTCTAATCAAATCAGGTAAATAATATTCTCCTGTAACTTCTGATTTTTTTATTCTATTAATATTGTTGTTTAGAAAAGAATAATCAAAACAGTAAAACCCAGCGTTTAATTCTTTAATTTTTAGTTGTTTTGAAGTAGCATCCTTCTGTTCAACTATATCCAACACATTGCCTGACTTATCTCTTTCTATCCTTCCCCAAGCAAGTGTATCAGGATCATGGTACTTTGTTGTAATGAAGGAAACAGTATATCTTTGCTCCATATGTTTATCTATTAATTTTCTTATTGTTTTGGCTTTATAAAACATCATGTGGTCTCCCATACCAATAAGAACTAAAGAAGGAGTATCTTTTTTAACCTCGCGAAGTGCTGTTTTTACTGCATGTCCTGTTCCAAGTCTTTTCTTTTGAAATACGTATTTTATTTTTCTTTTGCCATCAATTATATTTTTAACAGACTGTGCGTAAGCCCCGACTACAACAACTATTTCATCACATAGTTTTTCAAAAAGTTCAACACCATATAAAATAATTGGTTTGTTTAAAAAAAGATAAGACACCTTGTTGGTGCCATTTGAATTTATTCTAGTACCTTTTCCTGCAGCTAAAATAATACCAGTTATTTTCATCA
This sequence comes from bacterium, assembly GCA_043821785.1. GTDB lineage: Bacteria > Patescibacteriota > Microgenomatia > UBA1406 > GWC2-37-13 > JBBEDP01. The sequence goes on from JBDRCK010000031.1 coordinate 9,173, forward strand.
GGTCATATTATACAAATAAAGTTGATTTTTTGCTTATTTGAATATATCATTTAGTAATTCTATATGGTATTTCTTGCTAACTTAATAGTCAATACTTTAGCCGTACTTATTACTGCATTTATTCTTCCAGGAGTAGTTGTAAATAGTTTTTTAACAGCACTTGCAGTAGCCATAGTGTTAGGAGTCGCTAATATGGTATTGAAGCCAATACTTATCCTGTTAACAATTCCGCTTTATGTATTAACCCTTGGATTCTTTTCATTTATTATAAATGCATTGATTATATTGTTAGTTAATAAAATTGTTCCAGGTTTTGAAGTAAAAAGTATCTGGTGGGCCCTACTTTTCAGTATAATACTATCTCTTGTCACATCCTTCCTTTTCTCTATATCAAAATAAGAAATAAAAGCTCCAAATCCTAAATTACAAAAAACAAATAAGCTTCAAATTAAAAAGTTTTAAATTTTAAACATTTTATGCTTTAAATTATTTGTGACTTGGAATTTTATATTTAGAATTTAATACTTCCAGCCTTGAGGACGGCTCTTATACCAAGTAACTAGGGATTTTACAGAATCTGATATTGATCTTTTTGGTTCCCATCCAAGCACATCTTTTGCTTTTTGAATTGAAGCTATCATTTTTGCATATTCACCTTTTCTTGGGGAAGACTTTTCTAATTTAATATCCTTTCCTGTTTCTTCTTTTACTTTCTCTACAATCTCTAAAACAGAATTTCCCGTACCTGTTCCAAGATTAATAATCTCACTATTTCCACCCTTCATTAAATAATCTAAGGCTAAAATATGAGCTTCGTTTAAATCAACTACATTACAATAGTCTCGAATTGGGCTTTTATCAGGAGTATCAACCTCTGAAAATGTAAGATAAAAAGGCTCTATATCTAAAGCACCACGAATTGCATTTTGCATAAGATGAACAGATGGTTTTTTTGAATCTCCAATAAGTCCATCGTCAGATGCCCCACATACATTAAAATACCTTAAGCTTACAAACTTCAAATCTTTTAACTTCTCATACCACCCCAATATGTCTTCAACCATTCGCTTTGAAGCTCCGTAAGGGTTCTTAGGACTAGTTTTATGCTTTTCATCAACAGGCACGTATTCAGCTTCCCCATAAACAGCACATGTCGAAGAAAATATTACTTTTTTAATATTATTTTTTAATAAATAAGTGAGTAGGTTTTGAGATCCACTAACATTGTTTGTAAAATAATCTTCCGGTTTTTTCATTGACTCATCAACAGATAAAAATGCAGCATAATGAATGACAGCGTTTATATTCTTTTCTTTTTCAAATAGGGGAGTTAGATCGTTCTTAATATTATAATTATAATATCTTATTTTTTCCTCTCCAAATTTTTCCTTAAGAACATCTAGGGGTTGTTTAAAACCTTTTGAAAAGTTGTCAACTCCAACTATTTCATGTCCTCCTTTAAGTAGCTGATAAGCTGCGTTTGATCCAACATAGCCGCCAGCTCCTGTTATTAAAATTTTAGACATATTTGAATTTTATCATTAATTTAATTGTCTTTATTTATATTTTTTTTCAACTTATGAAAAGGATGCCATGGAATTCTACCTTCTGAAAAATATATTCCCCAAAAAATAATAAAGGACCCTATTATAAAAAACTTATTAGGGTATTCTCCAAGTAGAGGTATTGCAATCAAAACCGCGATAACCGGACAGATATATGTAAAAACGCCAACTTCTTCAGTTTGTATTTTTTTTAGTCCATAATAATAAAGAGCATGTGCTATAACGCTACCAAACAAGATTCCAAAAACCAAGCCTACAATTCCAATGAAATTAAGGTTCGATATAGACCATGAATCAAGCTCCATTACCATAAAAGGGGAAATCATAATGCCGCTTAAAAAAAATGTCCAAAAAGCCACATAAAAAGGATGTATTTTTGTAAGTATACGTTTACCGATTATAACTACAAAAAGAGACAACAAAGTCGCCAAAAGCAAAAAAAGATTTCCTTCAATTGAGGTATCTACCGCTATAATATTGCCTCCAATTAGTAGAGGAGAAAAAATAATAATCAATACTCCTATAAACGATATCAACATTCCCACCAATACTTTTATTCTGAACTTTTCTTTTAAAAAGAAAACTGACAGGAAGAAAAGGAACACTGGCGATGAAGATGCAATAACTGGTGCATTGATACTTAAGGTTTTTTGAATACCCAAAAAATAAAGTGGATAATGAATCGCTATTATTAAAGCCATTAAAAATAAGGTAGAATATTGCCGAAAAGAAATCTTTTGCTTTATTTTGAATAAAAAAGGTAAAAATATCAAAGCTGGGATAAAAAGTCTTGAGAACATTAAAATAAATGTTGGAACATTTGTAAGAGCCGCTTTATATATTGGAGACCCCGCACCCCAAATTATATTTGCAATTATTAAAGCTAAAATTGGATTCATAATTTATTTGTTTCCAGAATGATATTTTTCATGAATTTCACGAAGTCTAGGATTTGTAATATGGGTATAAATTTGTGTTGTAGCTATATTTTTATGACCAAGCATTTCTTGTACCGATCTTATATCCGCACCATGTGTTAACAAGTCTGTAGCATATGAATGTCGTAGTACATGAGGACCTATTCGAAATGTAATGCCTGCAATTTTTCGATATTTATCAATAAGTCTCTCAATCGATCGGGCTGAAAGTCTTTGACCTTCAACCCCAAGTCCTTCTTTGTTTTTTGGACCTGAATATCTTATAAACAAAGCCCTGTCCGTATCTATTCTAATATCTAAATATTTTTTAAGCCAATCTTTTGCATTTTTTGATAAAAACACAACCCTTGCTTTTCCTCCTTTTCCAATAATTCCGAATTCTCCAGATTTAAGATTTAAATGTTCTTTATTTAATCCAACTAATTCAGAAACACGAAGTCCTGTTGAGAAAAGAACTTCCAAAATCGTTCTATCTCTTATTCCTTTTTCTTCTTTTGTATCAACTACTTTAAAAAGGTTTTCAAGGACCTCGGGACGAAGAAATTTTACTGTGCGATCTTGTTGTTTTCCAAGATCTATCATTTCAGGAGCTAATACTGGTAATTTTTGTCTTATCAAATATCTAAAAAAGGATCGCAGGGCAACAAGAAAATAGTTTTGAGTTTGCCTTTTTAAAACACCTTTATGCGGATTTTTATATTGATTTGAAAGATAAAGCCTAAAGTTTCTAATTGTATTTTCATCAACTTTTTCTATTTCAAAATCTTCTTTTTCTTCAGATTTAAGTAACCAACTCTTAAAAAAATTTATGTAGTAAGAATACATTTTTATTGTTTTTGGTGAAAGATTCCTATCTAAATCACAGTATTCAAGAAATTGATCAATTGCTTGTTTTATACCCATCAATTTCATATTAAACGACACGGAAGAAAATCACAAATCATAAATATCAAATAACAAATAAATCCCAAGCTTAAAATTTTAAATTTCAAACGTTTATTATTTTTAAATTTATTTGGAGCTTGTAATTTTATATTTAGAATTTATCCTTGTGGGCGAGAGAGGAGTTGTTCAACTCGCAGTTAACGAACCATTAGTGAGTTTTATTGCGAGTTAATCCTGCTTTGCGGGAAACCAGTTTTGTGTCAGAGGGGAGAGTTGAACTCCCACGCCTTATTCAGGCACAGGTTCCTAAAACCTGCGTGTCTGCCAATTCCACCACTCTGACTATCTGCTCCTCCTTCGTCCTTCGATTTCACTCAGGACTTCGGATGGATTAACTGACAGTAATTACTCACTCAACTCGTAAACTGTCAGTTGAACAGTTCCGCCACTCGCCCAAAATCCTTATATTATACATTAGGTAAAAAATCAAATTATTAATTACTCAATTAACGTGTTAACGAGTTGGTACGTTGAAAAATAGCGAAGGTACAAATTATTTTTCGAATAATTCAGGATGACGGGTGGCAAAGTGAAAGGGGTCCCAACAACGCACAGCTCCTAAAAGATGATTAAATGGAATCTGTAAAGTAATAAATTCAAGAATTAAAAAAATAAGTAAAAACACAGATTTCTTTTTAGAAATTTCATTTCGAGTCAATAATATAGAACTCCAATCCCAATATCAAGATAATTATGTATAATTTTTCAATGATAAAAAAAATGAAGAAAGAAATTCTTCTGCTTATTTTATTTGTTGTTATTTTTATCGCTCTCCGTACAGTAAATTTTAGCTACTATTTGACTTTTATCGGTTGGGATCAGGCTGAACACGCTATATTGGCTCTTGATGTTTTTAGAAATAAAGGCCTTGTGCTGATTGGTCCACCTATAACCGCAGTAAGCTATCTAGGAAGACAAATATTTATAGGGCCAATAATGACATACCTAATGATTTTTTTCATGCAAATGGGCAATTGGAATCCAATTATGGCAAGCTATATTTTTATGGTTTTTTGTGCACTAATGATTGTTCCACTTTACTATGGTGTGAAGTGGTTAATTGGAAAAAAAACAGCGTGGATTATGGTAATAATCTACTCACTTTTACCTTATTATCTAAACTATACTCGATTTTTATGGAACCCTAATTTTCAATTTGCGCTTATGCCGATTTTATTTTTATTTATGGGTCTTTACAAAAAAAACAAAAACAGCTGGTTTTTGTTTTTAACTTCCCTTTGGTTGGGTATATTATTACAGCTTCATTATCAATTCATAATTTCGATAATTTTAATTGCAATCTATTATTTTATTGTTAAAAAAGAAAGCCCTAAAAAATTATTAATATTTATTGGTGGTTTATCTATTGGTTTTTTACCAATTTTTATATTTGAACTCCGACACCAATTTTATCTCACAAAAACAATTACTCTTTTTTTCCAACATATAAAAGAACTTGATATCCGTGGAAATCGAAATCATTATATTCTTAGTTTGTCATTTATCTCTCTACTTGGATTTTTAGGTCTAGTAAATAAAAAAATAAAAGAATTGAATCCTAAGATTTTCAAAACTTTACTATCATTTTTATTTATTATTCTTTTTATATTTTCAGCACAGATCACGCTTGTTCGCCCAACTTCTGCCTTCTGGTCTCCAATCCCAAATTGGAATTATCTAACAGATCTAAAAGCTTATGAAATTATAAAAAGTCAAAACTTAACTAATTTCAATGTAACCAATCAACTCACTGATTCTCTTGCCTTAAATCAAAAATATTTACTTCAGCGAGATAATATTAAAATAAATTATGATGATTACTACCACGAAAAGTATTTGTTTGTTATTGATAAAACCGGAAAGGAAAATTTTATGGATAATCCAGGATACGAAGTATTGTCTTTTAGACCATATAGATTATTAGAAACTTGGAAACTTAACGATTACTATAATATGCATCTAGTTGAGAGATTGGCTGAGTAAAACAGAATCTGATCTTAAAATTCTGCCCTCCTACTCTTACTTTGAGACTAGAGCTAAGGGAAATCTTCGCTATTCGCTTTGCCGTCTCAAAGAGCGAGTTTTGGAGGACACAAGAGTTGCTAATCTTCATAAATATTGGAAAGCGACTCTAGTGCGGAAGGGATGGGATTCGAACCCATGATAGCGTCTCCGCCATACACGCTTTCCAAGCGTGCTGATTCAACCACTCTCACACCCTTCCAATTCTTTTATGAATTTTACCAGTTTTAATTTTTTTATCTGATAAAATAGAAAGCTAATGTCAACTATTTGGATTTATTCACTTTTAAGCGTATTAATCGTGAGCCTTATTTCGTTAGTTGGAATTTTTACGTTCTCTTTAAATCAAAAGCGTTTAAAGTCAATTTTGAATTATTTAGTAAGTTTTGCAGTAGGTGCTTTAATTGGAGATGTTTTTGTTCATATTATTCCTGAACTTGCGGAATCAGGTTTCACACATTTAACATCAATTTATATAATGTCTGGTATTTTATTTACCTTCATTATTGAAAAAATAGTTCATTTTCACCATTTTATTACATCTGAACCAGGAGCTAAGAAAAAATATGCAACTTATACGATTACCAGTCTTTGGGGAGATTCTATACATAATTTCGTTGATGGATTAATAATCGGAGGATCTTTTTTGGCAAGTGTTAATCTTGGAATTGCAACTACAATTGCAGTTATAATGCATGAAATTCCTACAGAAGTTGGACATTTTGGAGTTTTAATTAAAGGGGGCTTTAGTAAAAACAAGGCCTTATTTTGGAATTTTGTTTCTGCATTAACTTCAGTTTTAGGAGTAATTCTAATATTATTAATTGGCGAAACAGTAAAATCTACTATTCCATTTCTACTTGCATTTACAGCAGGTAATTTTATATATATAGCTGGTTCTGATTTTATTCCAGTTTTACACAAAGAATCAAGTTTAAAAAGAAGCGCAATGCAATTTTTATACCTTATTTTAGGAATTGGAATAATGTACACTTTAATCTTCCTTGAATAAATGTTTGCAATAAATAAAAACGCTATAATTTTTTCTATTGCATCTGTAGTAATAATCTTTGGCTTTTTATATTTAGTTTTTACTTCTTCAAATAAACCAACGGCAAATAAAACGCCTGTACAAGTTACTAAAACATTGAGGAAAAACGACCATATAGTGTGGTCAAAAGACAAAAAAATACTTCTTGTTGAGTATAGCGATTTTCAATGTACAAACTGCAAATTATGGAGTGAATTTTTCAATCAGCTTGATAAATCACAAGAGCCAAATGATAAAAAAATAAGAGAAAAAATAACTTTTATTTTCAGAAATTTTCCTTTAACAACAATCCATAATAATGCTTTATCAGCAGCTCATGCTGCGGAAGCTGCAGGTTTGCAAAATAAATATTTTGAAATGAATAGTTTAATATTCAGTAAGCAAGAAGAATGGTCAGATCTTAAAAACCCAACAGATTATTTTGTTAACCTTGCAAAAACTTTAAAATTAGATACTAAAAAATTTAAAATAGATATGCAATCAAAACAAATAAAAGATAGGGTAGAGGAAGATGTAAAATCAGGAAAACAAGCAAACATTAATTCAACTGCTTCTTTTTATCTTAACGGAATATATCTTGATAACTTAAGATCAACACAAGATTTAACAAAAATATTACTTAAAGAAATAAATAAATAAGCACGAAACTCGAAATTCGAAGCACGAAACAAATTCAAAATATAAGATATCAAAGCACAAATAAATCTAAAGCATAAAATTTTAAATTTGAAATTTGAAGCTTATTGTTCGATTTTACTCATGATGTTACTTTATGGTGAGCGTAGTCAAACCATTTGTTATTTGTGATTTAGAATTTTTGATTTAATTCGTAATTCGTCATTCGGAATTCGAGTTTTTTAATTATTATTTTTCCTCTTGTATTCTTGCCTGTACCCATTACAATATCATCGTGATACAAACCTATAAGCAAGCAAAAGAATTTATCCTGAGTTTCGTGCCAAAGATATCAAAAATACCTATTTGTGGATCTAATAGTTTCCTTCGAGTGCAAAAATATGTTGAGGAACTTGGTAATCCTCAAGTTAATTACGCAACTATACATATAGCTGGAACTTCAGGTAAAGGGTCTACCTCCTATCTGATATCAAAAATCTTAAAAACAGCAGGATATAAAACAGGTCTTCATTTATCTCCACACCTTCATTCAATTAGAGAAAGAGCTCAAATTAACAATAAAAGAATTAGTCAAGAAAAATTCGTAGAAGTTACAAAAAAAATCCAACCTATTTTAAAGAAATTTAATTATAAAAAATATGGACGCTTAAATTTTGTTCAAATAATGCAAGGTTTTGCATTGTTAGCTTTTACTCAAGAAAAAGTAGATATTGCTGTTATAGAAACAGGCGTTGGAGGTTTATACGATGGTACAAATATTATCAATTCAATAGTCAGCGTAATAGCTCCCATAGATTACGATCATATGCAAATTTTAGGAAAAACCTTAGATAAAATAGCAATACATAAGGCGGGTATTATAAAAAAATCTCAATTTGCTGTAATTTCTGCAAAACAAAAAAAAATAGCTCAACTTGCTATAAGAAAAAAAGCGAAGCTAGAAAATGTAAAGCTTTATGAAGAAGAAAAAGATTTTAAAGTTACAATTAAAAAAAGTACTAAGAGGGGAGTTCTTTTTGACTATTTTGATAGTGAAAGAAAGATAACTAATGTATTTTGCTCATTAGTTGGCCCACATCAGGCACATAATGCAGCTTTAGCAATAAAAACAGCTTTTGAACTTAAAAAAGCAGGATATAAAATAAAATACTCACATATAAAAAAGGCGCTTTCAGACTCAATTCATTACGGGAGATTTGAAATCATCAAACTTGAAGGAAAAACTTTTATATTAGACGGTGCGCATAATCAACATAAGTTTTCAGTCCTCGTACAAACATTAAGTAGTGTTTATCCTAATGATAAATTTATTTGTATATTTTCTTGTAAAAGAAATAAAGAAATTGATATGTCTATTAAAATGCTTAAAAATAATGCAAAAACAATAATTGCAACAAAATTTACCCATCCTACAAACGAAGGTCCTCACAGCCCAAAAGAAATAAATTTTATCTTAAAACAACTTTTAAAATCTAAATTTAAAGGCGATATTGTTGCAATTCCTTCTCTTCCTTCTGCGCTATCTTATGTAATAAAAGAATCAGAGAAAAAAGATAAAATACTTATTACTGGCTCTTTCCATACTGTTGGTGAAGTCAGAAAGTTATTAATAAAGAAACAAAAAATATTAAATAGAAAAAAGAAAAATCTATTATAGTTTTTACTTCAAAAGTCATATCTTTATGCGAAGGTTCAGTAGTAAAAATCGGTTCAATTGATAAAAACGGATTAATTAAGCAAGAAGCAGAACTTTATATACCTTCTGTTTTAAAAAAATTCTCTTGGACTTACTATGAAAAACAATGTTTTAATCCCGGGAGCTGGAATTGATGAATCAAATAGCGCTGGGTATTACATACAGCCTTTGGCCAAGAAATCCTCAAAAAACAGCAAACACCCTTCGAATTTACCTAAAAAAGAAGTTCTTATTTAAAAAGCTTGGAGTAATAATCACAGACAGTAGAAATTGTTCCTCTTAGATGGGGTATGCTTGGAGTTGCTATCTCACACAGCGGTTTCTTAGCTATAAAAAACTATATAGGCACTCTTGATCTTTTTGGTAAAACACTTGAAGTTTCAACCTCAAATATTGCTGATGCTCTAGCTACAACCGCTGTTTTAATTATGGGTGAAGGATCTGAACAAATTCCAATAGTTATAATGGAAAATTTAAATTTTGTAGAATTTAAAGACTCAAATCCAGATAAGACAGAATTATCAAAGCTTCATGTAGGGCTCAAAGATCCTATGTACGCACCTTTCTTTAAACGAGTTAATTGGAAAAAAGGCAAGAAACAAGACTAAAAAGTAGGGGATAATCTTATTTAGATTATATTGACAGTCTAAAATAAGACTTAAATAGGGGATTTTATGCAATTTACAAGAGACCTAGAAAAGGGGAAAATAAGGGACAAATTAGTAGAGTAATAAGATAAACATTTAGTAATTAATAATTAATTATTGAAAAACATTTTTATTCTAAATATCACTTCTCCCTACTGTTAAAGCAAGGTGACGTCGTAAAAGATACAATTTACGACGTCTTATCAATTCTACTCTTAGTCTGCCTATGTCTCTCTGTTACTTAAATTCTGGAATTATTGATATATATTATTTAAGGGAGCACTCTTCTCCCATAAGATCTCTTAATGAAGATTTTATTAATAAAGTTTTGTATTTTTATTTGTTTAATTATATATTTCAATTTTTATTTACCTACTCTCTTCTTTCACTTATCTACACCTCTATTTTAGACTGTTGTGATAATCTAAATAATGATTTTTAAGGCTAGATTAATTACTTTAATATCTCTAATATGCTCGATGATATAGTTCTATATATTTGTTTTATTTAGACTAATAGAACAGTCTAAATTAATATTTATGAGGCTAAATTAATAAGTTATCCACATGCGGTAAAACTAGCAATACGCCTATTTAGAGTATAGAGTCAATCTAAAGTTTTAATTTTAGCTTTAATAATAAGAAGATTCACAATTAAATTAAATTTATTTTTAGCCTTAATTAATATCCTATAGTTATACATATTTATACTATAGGACTATTATTCACGTTCGTTAATTTATCTTAATTTATGACTTTACCCTTCCCCTCTCCTCTACTTGATATGTCGATATAAATTATCAGTAGCTTTAATTTTTTAAAAACTGATCGTAAGTAAGGCTGCTAAAATAACAAATAACCATACAAATAAGTATTCACGAATAGTTTGCTTAAAAAGCCTATCGTCAAGATAGGCATTAATAAGCCCAGAAAAACAATAGTATGAAGCTGTTACGAGCAATGCTGATAGTGATGCTCGCAAAGGTAAAAATGAAACTATGAGTGCAATTTGTGCGATTATTATACTTATAAGGCCCGCATACAGTAGGTTAATTCTTTCAATTCTCAAATCAAGCTTAATACTCCATATAAGTTGAATTGCCAATGGAAAAAGCGCTATCCCCAATATCAAAGTGTTAACAATATAATTTGCTCTAAAGGAAAATAATATATTAGCAAACAAAAGGACAATTACAGTCTGGTAAAAGTAATTTACTGAATAAGCCGCTCTATAAAGCTGTAAGCTCTTCTCTACTCCAACATTCAAAATATTTGATGTTAACAACATGGCGTATATCGACACTCCATATATGATTACAAAGGGAACTCTTGTTAACCATCGAACTGGAAAAAGAAAATAAAACAAATAAAACGAAATAGTAAAGAAAACTGGAAGTATGAAAAGTGTCAACCATTCTGATTTCTTAATTCCTTCTATTATTGAAAAATACGTTAAAACATAAGCTACCAGTCCAAGAAAAGGAATAAAAATCCATGCCTTATCAAATAAAAAAAATGTTGAGAAAAGCATTAAAAAACTCAAAAGAAGAGAACTAATAACAAACCTAAGCCTTTTTTCTATTTTAAGAAAGGTATTTACTAATCTAGTTTTATTAAATGGTAATTTAATTCTTAGCATATTTAAGCCTCAAACCTCCAAATCTTTCATCACATCTTCTTGAATGTCAAAGTTAGAAAAAACCTTATGTACGTCTTCTATGTCTTCTAATTCAGTAATTAATTTTAAAATCTTTTTCGCAATATCAGCTTTGTTAATTTTAACATAAGCCATTGGTTTATAATCTAGTTCGGGATTTATTTCAGAAATTGTATCTGTCTCGTTAGAAATTTTTCCTAAATTTTCAAAGGGGAAATAAATAAAATAGCTCTCCCCATCCTCATCAATGTCAAAAGCGTTTATCTGATCTGCAAATTTAAAAACTTCCTCTTCTTTCTCTTTATCTTTATTTAAGATAATTAATCCACATTTTTTAAACATATAAGAAACAGATCCTTGAGCTCCTATTTTGCAATTGTTTCTTTCTAATTTCTGTTTTATCTCTGCATGAGTTCTGTTTTGATTATCAGTAGTTGTATATATCATAAAAACAACCCCTGCAGGTCCAAAGCCCTCATATGTAATATCCAAAATGTTCTCTTTATCAGGTCCTGTTCCTTTTTCTATCGCTCTCTTTATATTTTCTTTAGGCATATTCGCACCTTTCGCTTGAGCAATAGCCATTCTAAGTTTTATGTTGTTATTAGGATCTGTAATCCCCGATTCTGAAACTGCGTGAGAAATTAATTTTGAAATTTTTGTGAATATCGCCCCTTTTTGTTGATCTTTAATACCTTTTTTTCTTTTAATTTGAGACCATTTTGAATGACCAGACATAATAAATATACAAATTTCTAATCTCTAATACCTAAATTCTAAACAAATTTAAATATCTAACTTTCAAAATTTAAAGCTTTTGTATTTTAAATTTTGAGTTTTGATATTGTCTAGAGTTTAGTAATTAGGATTTAGAGTTTATTATACTCTATGCTCTATTATCTGTTTTTAGATGGTTTAAATTTCTTATTACTTATTCCTTATTACTTTTACCTTTTTTAATGCTTGACATAAGTATTAAATAGAATATACTTTCAGGATTGTGGAAAATAAAGATTTTTTAGAACAACAAGCGGTTGACGCCGCCATGAGTTCTGATTGGAAAACAGCTATTAAGCTTAATAATAAAATTCTGACTTCTGATAAAAAGAATTTAAGTGCGTATTTAAGATTAGGATTTGCTTATTTACAAACACAAGATTTAGTAAAGGCAAAAAAAAATTATAAAAAAGCGTTAAAAATACAACCAAAAAATCAACTTGCTCAAGAAAGTTTGGAAAGAATAAAAATATTAGAAAATAAAAAAGCCAAAAGAGGAAAAACTGTATTTGTAAAATTTGATCCTAACTTATTTCTTGAAATACCAGGAAAAACTAAAAGTATTAATCTCATTAAACTCGGTCAAAAAAACGTTTTAGCTCAGCTTACAATAGGTCAACTTGTTGATTTAAAAGCTAAAAAAAGAAGAATAGAGGTTCGAACACAGATAAATGACTATATAGGATCGTTTGCTGATGATATATCTAAATCTTTATATCTGTTTATAAAAAACGGAAACCAATATATTGGTTTCATTCAAGACTTTTCGCTAAATAATGTAACGATATTTATTAAAGAAATTAAAAAAGGTAAAAAATATGCTGAATACACCTCATTTACAAAAAATGTCCAAAATGATTTAGCAAGACTACAAGAAAGAGAGAAAAATGAAGACTCTGTAAATATTAACGATAATAGCGATGTGACTAAAAACGAGATTGATAATCTTGCTGAGGATTTATCATCACAAGAAGAAAAGATATATCTTCCCTACTCTTCTGATGAAAGTGATGACGACGATGAAGAATAATGCATTATTTTTTTCTTTAAAAATAATACTGTCCCATTTAGCCTCTTTTTATTAATTATTCTTTTAACTTCATTTGGAATCTCCATATCTCTCATAGAGAAATAAGCTAAAAAAATAGAGATAATAGCAATTGTTATAAAAGTTATTGCAATATACATATTTTTAATTATCTAATTTATTAACCATGAGTTCTCTATGGCTCCAAGAAACATTATTATATCAGAGATTCCAGTATCTGCTTGAATAGTTTTGCATCCAAAATATGAATTTAAATTTTTTGCTGTTTTTGATAATTTATTAGTTTTTTCAATTACAACACAACCTTTATAGGTCTTTGTAGTTTTTGAGATATCAACTACTCTTATACCGTTATTCTCTAATATTTTGCCTATTAGAACAGCGCTACTATAGTTTTTCGTATATAATATTTGAACACTCTTCCTTTCGGTTCTATAGGTAGATTGATAAAATAGACCATTATATGTTTCTTCAAATCTTTCGGTGTCAAAAACCATATCTTTATTCTTATTAAGCCTTTCAAAAGTATTTAATTTTATAAGATCATTTTTATTTAAAGATATAATTCTATATGAGAGATATAACCTATCAAAAAAATTCGCATTTGATTTGTCAAATAATACATTTTTTATACTGAGCTCTACTATTTGAGGCTTACTATCACCTCCATAGTATATTTCTTGTTTTTTTGGATAAAAATAATAGTCTAAAAATGTAAGCGTAGAACCTGATATCGCCTTTTGATAAATGTCAGCCCTCTTCTCCAACTGTACGAGTTTGTTCAACGCACCTATTCTATAAAAACTGAACCCCCCCGGAACGTTTATTTTTAAATCTGGATAAAAATTAACTAAAAAATTTTGCTCTCCTTTAGTACTTATCGATAAAAAAGTAGGATTTTTATCAAAAATAAACAAATTAATCCTGTCATTCTTTTGAAAAATAACAGAACGGTACAAATTAACCGCTATATAGATTAATAAAACGCTGAAAAATATGATTTGCAATAATATTTTTACTATTTTCTTAATGTTCTTTTCTTCTCTTTTTTTCATCAAAATTTATCCAAAAGATTTCATCAGTCTAATGTTTCTTAATCTTTTTATAATATCTTCTTTTGGCATCTTTTTAAGAATAAACAGTTTCTTAATTATTGACAAAGAAGCCTCGATTTCTGGCCTTACTACTGACTTCACGCCTAAATCCAAAACTCTTTCCTGATCTGATGCGGTATGTGCTCTACTTATAATATAAGTTTTTGGATTAAGTTTTTTTGCATTTAAAATTATAGCTTCTTGATTTGACCTTCCCGGAACAGTAACAACTAAAGCTAATGCTTTTTCTGTCTGAACAAAATCTAATATATCGAGATCCGTTGGATCTCCATATATTACGTTCACACCTTCTTTTTTTGCTCTTTCTACAGTATTAAAATTATAATCAACTCCAATAAATGGAATATTTGCCATGTTTAGAGCGCGACCAACACTCGAACCTATTCTTCCATAACCGCATATTATTACATGCCCGCTAATATTAAACTCATCTAGAGGTGATTTGTCAAAATCTAACTTATGCTTAATAAATATCTCTATTGAAGGAATATATTTTTTGAAGAACGACCGAATAAAGTTATATAAATTATCTTTATTATTTATCATAAAAGGTGTAACTAAAAGTGTCAGCACAACGGACGATATTACAAAAAGATACTGTTGAGAAGAAAATACTCCATTTGCAAAAGCTATTGAGTTTAATATGAATGCGTTTTCACTAACTTGAAATAATAAAATAGCTATGGTAAAAGCCATTCTTGAAGAAAATTTAAAGTATAAAAATATAATAAGAAAAATAAGCGCTTTTGTTACCATAATTAATAAGCTAAAAAGCAGAATGTTTGGAATAATATGTACTATTTCCCCTAACGCTACATTCGTTCCTATAAACACAAAAAATATAATAGCCATAATGTCTCGTAAGGGTCTAATTTGAGAAAATATATGAAAATGTTCAAGTGTTTGAGATACTAATACCCCTGCTATAAATGCTCCAACAAGTATTGGAATATTAAATAAAGTAGATACTCCAGCTATAAAGAAAATAAAAAGTATTACAAATAAATTAAGAAGTTCTCTTGAGACTTTAGAGATAGAGTTAAATAGAATTGGCACAACTTTTTTCCCTATTACATACATTAAATATAAGATAATTCCTGCCTCTACAAGCGCTATACAAATATTTTTAATCAGAACAAAATAAGAAACGTTTTGTGAATTAAAAAAAGTAAAAATTATTATAAATGGAATAAACAACAGATCTTGAAACATTAAAATTCCAACAGCTACTTCTCCCAAAAAAGAGTCTTCCTCTCCCCTATCTTGTATTATTTTTGCCACTACAGATGTAGAGGAAGACACAAATGCCAATGCTATAAGAAAAGACTGAAGAGGAGTAAAGCCAAATAAACCACTAAGAATTCCTATAAAAAAAAGAGCTAATAACATCTGTAGCAGCCCTCCAAGTAATATAAACTTTCGTAGAATAAAGATCTTTTCTATATTTACCTCTATCCCGACTGTAAACAACAAAAGCACTATTCCAATAAAAGCAATATTGTTTATTATTTCTGTAGAAATAATCCCTTGGAATAGATTACCTAAAACAATTCCTCCGACTATATACCCGACAATTGGAGAAATGTTTATTTTTTTTGCTAAATATCCAAATATAAAAGGAACTAGTAAATATATAAAAAAGCTAATAAAAGCTGATAGTGGAATTTCCCCCATACTAAAAATATATCATAGATAAATACACTTAACACGGGGCACGTAGCATGTAGGGCTTTAATTTCTAATTATTTTATTTGCACTAATTGGTCTAAATAAATTCCAAATCTAAAATCCCAAATCACAAATAAGCTCTAAATCACAAACTATAAATATAAAAAATGTAGTTTATTATTTTAAATTTCTAATTTTATATTTATTTGTTATTTGTAATTTGTTTTTTGTAGCTTATTTAGGTCAAGTAGATAATTAGGTTAATTTTATTCTGTTACATGTTTCATGTTACACGTCATTGAATGAGTTCTTGCTCACACTTAACGCAGTATTTAGCTTCTGGTATAAGATCAAGCCTTTTTGACAAGATTTGCTCTCCACATCTCTCACAATATCCAAATTTGTTTTTTGATATTTTTTCAACAGAATTCTCAATTAAAGCCAATTTTCTATTTAAAGATTTAATCTGTGCTTGAATAGTGTCATGGCCAACCTGTTCTCTCACATCTGTATCAATCGCTGCATTATCAGATGCATGATCTGGATTTGAAAATGGATCATCTTTTTTTAATTCTTCTATTTGATGTAAGATTTCTATTCTATCTTTAAGTAGAACTTCCTTTTTCTTTTTTATGTAAGAACTTGAAAACTTTTTTGCCATTTTTGTTAGGTATTTTTTTTAATAAACTCAATTTTTCAAAAATCAAGCTTCTGAAATGATATACGAATATCAAACTAAATGTCAATAGACAAACTAATGAAACAATATAATTAAAACTAAAATTAAATAAAAGTGCCTTATTGGTCTTAATTGAATCAAATATCAAATAGATTAATGAGAAGAGCCACCAAAAAAAGAAAAGGTTTGTTCCTTTTGAAAATTTATCCCTTCGTATAGAATATAAAAGCTTATATGATAAAAAAGTTGCTATTAAAAAAATGATGGCTTCGTAAAATGATGTGAGATGCCTTGCTCCTTCTAATCCTTGATATTTTAAAGACGCCATAAAGCCTGTTCTGCTACCAATTTCGCTTCCTGATATAAAAGAACCTAATTTACCAAGTCCTAAAGCTAGAAATGAAGCAGGTATTACGTAATCAAAAGATTCCAACAGGTTTATTTTCCTATTTACAAAAAATATCCATAAAGATAAAAACGCGCCTATTAAAAATCCATATAAAGATATTCCTGGATATCCATTTATTAAAATAAATTTAAGAAAACTAAAACCGAAATCTTCAAAATTCAAAAATACATGAACTATTCTTCCAACAAATAATCCACTTGCTACTGCAATAAACATACCATCAAATATTTGCTCTTCCTTTTGTGAAGTTAATAAGAAATTTTTCCATAAAAGAAAAGCTCCCCAGAAAAAAGCAAGCAAAAGGAATACTCCGTTTGTATAAATTTTTATAAATGGTAAGTCAAATAATATCGGAAGCATAAACCAATTTAGTATAATTTATCAAAAGTGAAAAAACAAATACTAAAAGTTGGATTTGATTTAGATGGTGTATTGCTTTATAACCCTACGCGAATAGCTAGACCATTAATAGTGCTAATAAAGAAAATATTTTTTAACAAAGAAGTCGATAAATTCCATATCCCAAAAACAAAAATGCAACAATTAATATGGTCCTTGCTGCATAAATCAAGCATGTTCGTATCTCCAGGATATGCAGAAATTAAAAAATTAGTTAAATGTAAAAAAATTGAAGCATATATAGTAACTGCAAGATATGAATTTCTTAAAAAAGATTTTGAAAAATGGGTTATAAAAATGGAAGCTAATAAATATTTTAAAGGTATGTTTATAAACAATAAAGATGAACAACCATATGAGTTTAAAAAAAGATTAATTAGAAATCTTGGACTTAATATTTTTATTGAAGATAATTGGGATATAGTCAAAAAAATATCAATAAAAAATAATGGTGTAAAAGTATTCTGGATTACTAATTTATTTGATATTCGTAAAAAGTATAAGTATAAATTTTATAACTTGCAAAAAGCCGTAGAAAAATTAGGCCAATTTCAAGAATGAAGCCACGGATACTTATTCTTACCGATTATTATTATCCTCATTGGACAGGTATCTCAAAATCGATTAAATACTTAACTCAAGCTCTAAAAACTTCATTTGATTTTACTATTTTAACGATACGTTACAAAAAAAAGTTAAAATCTAAAGAAATTATCGACAGCATCCCGGTTATAAGAACAGATTATTTATTTTCAATTAGTAGAGCAAAGTATTCTTTATCAACAATATTTAAATTTATTTCAATCATTCGAATGTTTGATATAGTTTTTATCAACTCGCCATATACAAATATACTTCCAATAACGATAATAGCTAAAATTTTTAGAAAAAAACTTATTATTTTTCATCAAGGAGATTTAATTCTTTCAAAAGGTTATTTAAACAAAATAATTGAAATACTATTTAATATCTCAACTTTTATTTCTTTATTCTTAGCAAACAAGGTGTCTACATATACTCTCGATTATGCTAAAAATTCAAGGTTACTAAAATTTTTCCTGTATAAGTTTCAGTCACTGTTAGTACCAATGCCATTCAAGAAAATTGAGAAAACTAATAAAAGAAAAAGTAATAATATAATTCTTGGCTTTGCAGGACGCTTTGTAGAGGAAAAAGGGTTCGATATCTTATTTGAAGCTATTCCCAATATTATTAAGGTAAATCCAAATACTTTGTTTATTTTTGCTGGTGAAATAGGTCTAGATTATGAAAATTTTTTTAAAAAAAATATTGACACGTATAACAAAAACAAAAAATATATACAACTCGTAGGACTTTTAAATGAGAAAAAAATAAAAAAGTTTTACAAATCACTAGATTTTATTATCGTCCCTTCGCGATCTGATTGTTTTAATTTGGTACAAACAGAAGCTCTGTTATCTAATACACCTGCAATTTCTGCAAATATCCCAGGATTAAGATATTTGATTAATAAAAGTAATTTTGGAATTACATTTAAAAAAAATTCGTCTGAAGATTTAGCAAAAAAAGTAAATTATGTAATTAAAAATAGACATATTATCGAAAAAAACTATCATCAAGTTCTCTCCATTTTAGAGTATAAAAAAATAAAAAATAAGGCTATTAATTTTTTTCTTTCTTAAAAATCAATACTTTTGGATGATCGTAAACTGTAAAAGATTCATCTGCTCCACTGTCATTAAATGTGATATTCAATCCTGATGCATAAAAAGTTGGATATGAAGTAAATTCTTTTTCTTTTTTATAATTTAATTTATCTGCTAATAGTTCTTCATAAAAACCACTCATAATCGGATATTTACCATGAGCTTTTGAGATACTCCCCCATCCCCTATTTGATGAAAGTATTAAATAGTCTCCTTTTAATAGAAACTTGTTCATTTTTTGCCATTTTAGCTTTGTATCTCTGTCAAATACGGGTAGTTCATATCTCTCATATTGTTTGATTCTATCCCCTACTTCAAGAGGAAGTGCGTCATCCCAATGTTCTGTCAAAACTACACTATTTACTTTTAAATTTTTGTATATCCATCTTGAAGCTTGTATTCTTGTCTGTTCTTTATTATAAATTTGAGAAAAAGAAAGAGGCCATATTAAAGAAAAAAAGATAAAAAAAGTTATAAATATATTTTTGTATCGATTTTTATTGATCGATTTAAAAATATAAAACGCTCCAACTCCTGCAAAAATAGCTATAAATGGATAAAGAATCAAAAAGTATCTAATATTTTGGACATATTGAGTGCTCTGATAAATAAAAACCGCAGCAATCCAAAATAACGTAAAAATTAAAGAAGTACTTTTTTTTAATCTAAAAATAGCAAATGCTCCTAATAAAAACAATAGAAATATAAAAATTCCCGCTCCAAAAAAACTTAAGTTATATAGAGAATATAGAATAGGCGTTTTATCTATCCACTGTATAGCAGGAGGAAACCACACGTTCGGCCCTTCATAAGATTTTAACGTCATTAAATTGTTGCTAAAAAGCGTATTTGGTATCGGATTTAATAAATTTGAAGATTGAAATAAATATGGATCTGCAAATCGTAAAACTACATAAGATAACAAAAAATAACCAATAATTAAATTAAATAAAGACTTTGTTTTATTTTTTTTCTTAAGAATAAAGTACAAATTAAGGGGAAGCATATAAAAAGCTGTTATTTTTGAGGCTAAAGCAAAAGCAAATAGTATAGATGAATATACAATGTTTTTATTATTATCAAATAAATAATACTTTAATGCGAAATAAAAACTAGAAAATATAAAAAAGTTTAAAAAAGTATCTACTGCAAAAAAATGTGAAAGTTGAATAGGTAAAACTAAAATGGAGTAAAAAAAAGCACCCCAATATTTTATCGATTTATTAAATCTGTATTTTTTTTCAATTAATAGTAAGGTTTTATATACAAAAATAATAACTAAAAAATCAAATATTGCAGACAGCCCTCTTCCATAAATTGTAAAGTCAAAATAATTATCTTTATTTAAGATGTTGACAAGTGTTTTATTCATAGAAACTGGAAATAGTCCATAAACAAAAAAGTCAAAACCATTGTTTGCTGGATTTAATGTAGATTTTTGAGGATCAAAATAATTTTGTAAGGTTTTAGGTATTTGTATTTTATTTCCAACCATTGTTAAAAATCTCTCGTCAGGCTGAAGATGAGCACCAGAGTCCCAATTAATGTTATTTAGTCTTAGGGACAAACCCAAAAAAAGAATTAAGCTTAATATTAAAATTTTTAAATAAGATCGTTTCATTTCGAAAATTTTTGAGGGATAAATTTAGATAGATTAGGAATTCTTTTTGACCATGCTGATAAACTGCTAAAAAAGCCACTCATAATGCGGCTACTTTCTTTAGACAAATTCTTTGTAATCTCTTCGATTTTTTGAAATTTTGAAGCTTGAATCAATAATGTTAAAAAATCTTTTGTTGTTATTATTCCCACAGGATGATTCCCTTTATCAACTATAACTACACTTCCTATTGATTTATCAAGTATCATATCCAAAGCATCTTTCAAAGTATTTTCTTGATTCAACGTCAGTACATAATTTTGCGTAAAGTTTTTGATTCTAATGTGTTTAAAGCTATCTATTCTTCCTCCTTTTTTATCTCCTTTATGCTTTTTCTGCTTTGGGCTCACAAGATAATTTATCAAATCATAATGGGCTATTATTCCTTTTAATTTCATATCTTTTCCTATTACGATCAGTTTTGAAACCTTATTCTTTTTAAAAGATCTTAAAGCTTCTGATACAAAATCTTCCTCATAAATTGTAAAGGTTGGAGTTTTTTTTATTTTCAAATATTCTTTTATCTTTAAATTAAATTGTTTTGAATTTTGTAACAGTTTTAATATATGTCTTGCAGAAAAAATTCCAATAAACTCTTTTTTATCATCAATAACAGGAAGATAATGAACTCTAGAATCAGTCATATATTGAGCTATCTTCCCAACTAAATGATTTTGTTTCACTCTCGGTGGATGATATAAAGAGTGCAAAACTTTTGAATTCCCAGGATGTGAACTTTTTATTAAACAGTAATATGGATTGATAATTCCTATATATTTATCGTTTTCGTCAAAAACAAATGCTGCATCGTGAGAAGATGAGAGCCCTGATAAAGCTTTTGAAATTGTGATATCCGGAGATATCTTAATAATGTTTTTTACCTTTATTAGGTTTGTTAACTCCATTTTGAAGTCAGATTTATTTCCTTTTTATTCTAATTAAACCAGAACACGGAACTACTTCTATTCCTTTTTTTTCTAATTGATCTAAAAATAAATTTGCCCCTAAAGAATCAGCTGCTATATGTCCAACATCTATTACATTAATGTGCAATTTTCGAAGTTCTACTAATGAATCTTCTGGAACATGCATTTCAACAATAGTACCAACCCCAGCATCGGCTAGTTTCATATATAGCTCTTTAGAAGGATTCGTTCCTCCTGTAAATCCAATTATAATCTTTCCTGTTCTTCTATTTCTTGAGCCAATAACTATATTTGGTTGCGCTTTTCCTTTAAATGACTCTTCAAATTCAGGTATTTTATTGATGTGATCTAAAAGCTCTCCAATAGAGTCATATTTTCTTTTGCCTAAATACTTCGTCATAAATTCATTTCCCAAATTATCCCAAGCAGTATGAAGAGCTAAAAGTGGAACGTCCAAAAGTCTTGCTGTATCAACAGCTTGTGAATGGTTTAATGGTTTAAACTTTCTCTGAACAATCAGTTTTCTTTCTTCAAATAGAGCGTGTGCTACATTTTCAGGAACACCAGCTTGAGCAAACATATCAATTTGAATATCTATAACGTCATGTAAGCCTGCCAATGCGTGACCACTTGGATGATGTGAAATTAAAAGATCTATCTTTTCTCCCTTTTGATTTAATCTATCAACAAGAAGAACCTCTGATGCGTTTGCATCTATCCCAGCTAAAACTTTTTTTATCTGTTTATTTGTATTCCCATATAGGATTCTTGAATCTGAATAAGGATTTCGACAAACTTCTTCATCAAAAAGTTTCTTTTTTTTACTATCTATAGCGTCAAATTCTTTTCTTGCCTTGTCTAAAATACGCGCTACAGCAGTCTTTCCCCTTGGATCTGCATCAATAGCCATTTTAATTGCTAGGTCATATATCTGTTGAAGTGTCATGTTTTGCTATTGTAATTTATTCAGCAACATAAAATCAAGAGGATAAATTACAAATTATAAATAACAAGCTACAAATAAATATTAAATATCAAATCATAAATTGCAAAAATAAAAATTTTAAAATTTATAATTTATTTGTGATTTGGTGCTTAGAATTTTATATTTAATTGCTATAATTAAGCTGTAATTTGAGCCGGGGTGGCGGAACTGGCAGACGCGTAGGTCTCAAAAACCTATGATGGCAACATTATGAGAGTTCGAGTCTCTCCCCCGGCACTTAAAGAATTATTGTTTCTTCTCTTTCTGGTCCGGTTGAAACTATTTTTACAGGAACTCCTAAAAATTTCTCTATAAAAGAAACGTATCTCTTACAATTTGAAGGAAGTTCAGAATATTTTTTCATTCCCTTTATATCTTGTTCCCATCCCTTAAATGTTTTATAAATTGGCTTTAATCTTTCAAGTTCCACATAGCCACTTTGTTCATAAGAAATTTTTTTACCTTTATCTTTATATCCTACACAAACTTTTATTTCCTTAAGTCCAGTTAAAATGTCAGCTTTAGTAAGAGCTATTTTTGTAAGACCGTTTATTTCACATGAAAACTTTACAGCTTCAAGATCAAGCCATCCTATCCTCCTTGGTCTTCCTGTAGTTGTGCCGTATTCAACTCCTCTTTCTCTAATAAAATCTGCCTGTTTGTTATTTAGTTCTGTAGGTAGAGGACCTCCTCCTACTCTTGACGTATAGGTTTTAACTATACCCCAAATATCATCTAAATCTTTTGGTAAAACACCTGCTCCTGCATTTACTGCTCCAGAAATAACATTTGATCCTGTGGTGTAAGGGTACGGAGACCAATCTATATCAAGCATTACTCCATGAGCTCCTTCAAATAATATATTTTTACCTTGTTTTTGAGCTTTTTTAAGAATTTCGTACGTATCTTTTACATAAGGTAATATTTTTTTTCTAAAACTTTGAAAATTCGCCAAAGATTTTTTTATGTTGACTCGAGATGCTCCAAAAAGTTTTAAAATTTTATTCTTTATTTTTGCTTGAAATGTAAATTTCTCAACAAAAATATCCCAATTTATAAGCTCATAAAGTCTAATACCGTTGTAACTTACCTTATCAGAATATGTTGGACCTATTCCCCTTTTAGTTGTTCCTAATTTATTTTTTCCTCTTGCATTCTCATATGCTTCATCAAGTTCCTTATGATAAGGCATTATCAGATGACATCTTGGAGAAATTACCAGTTTATTTGTAAGGTCTATCCCCTCTTTTTTAAGAATATTAATTTCCTCCATCAAAACATCTGGGTCTATAATAACTCCATTTGCAACTACACCAATCGTATCTTTGTTTATTATTCCAGATGGTATAAGATGAAAAGCGAATTTCTTGTCCCCTATTATCACTGTATGACCTGCGTTATTTCCTCCATGAAATCTCACTACGTAATCTGCTTTTTTAGATAAAATATCAACTACCTTTCCTTTTCCTTCATCTCCCCATTGAGATCCAATTACAAGATTTATCATTTTATTTTACTAATTTTAATGCTTCACCAATATATTTTTGAGGTGTTAACTTTGATAAAAAAACTCTGATACTTTTATTCCTTATTTGATTAATCATTTTTAAATAATTGTCCTTTGTCAGTTTCTTACCGTACACCTCTTTTTTTATTTTTTCAAATCCTAAAGCATCACCTTTTGATTTTAAATACGTTTGTACAGCCTCAGACAGAGACTCCCAATGAAGATCTAATTCTTTTTTTGCTTTTTCTTCTTCAAATTTTAAATAGCTTAATCCTTTTAAAACATTACTCCAAGCGATTACACAATGTGCAAATGTTGATCCAAAAGTTCGAACAATTGTAGAGTCTGAAAGATCTCTTTGTAAGCGTGAATTAAGTAATCTTTGTTGGTAAAAAGATATACTTGCATTGGCGAAAGTTAGATTTCCTTCTGCATTTTCAAATTCGATAGGATTAACTTTTTGAGGCATTGTAGAAGAACCTACATGTTTTTTACTCTTTTCTAGACTTACAATTCCCAACATGTTATAAAGCCACATATCAACGGATAGATCTAATAATACCCCGTTCATAATCATTATTATTTGGAAAAATTCTATCAAGTTATCATAAGGAAGCATTTGTGAAGTAAAAATATTTGTAGTTAAACCAAGTTTTTTTAAGAAATGTTGACTAATTTTTGACCATTTGACATTTGGGTATGTAAAAACTAATGCGTTAAAATTTCCAACTGCACCATTTAATTTTCCCTCAAATCTAAAGTTTTTTAATTTGTTTTGTTGTTTTTTAAGCCTACTTAAATAATTCACAAGCTCTTTTCCAAAGGTTGTTGGGACTGCCGGTTGTCCGTGGGTTCGGCCTAGCATTGGAGAATTTTTGTATTTAAAAGATATTTTTTTAAGTGAGTTTAATAATTCTTTTATTTTTGGCTCTATAATCTCACTTCTAAAATCTTTGATTAACAATGCTTGAGCAATATTGTTTGTATCGCTTGATGTAAGACCAATATGAATAAATGGAGATAGTTTTGTTAATTTGTTTTTTTTAAATAAATCTCTTAAATAAAATTCAACTGACTTTACATCATGATTTATTTTCTCTTCAATTTTTTTGACCTTTTGCGCTTCTTTTAAATCAAATCGTGTATTGATTTTATCTAATTTTAATATTTCCGTCTTTGTAACCTTAGAAATTATTTTTTTTGAGGATAAAAATTTTAGATACTCTATCTCTACATATGTTCTTTTTTTAATTAGTGCATGTTCGCTAAAATAATTACTAAGTGGCCTTGTTTTGTCACTATATCTACCGTCTATTGAAGAAATGTTTTGAAGTTCCCTGTCCCCTTTCACAACAACGATATAATAATCCTAAATTTTTAAAAATGCAATTACTGTAAAATATTCTCAAATGTTTTTTACCGTAATATTTGTTTTTTTATTTATTATTTTAATCATTTTTGTGTCAAGAAAATTATCCCCTGTTCCCTACTTCCCAACAAATAAGAAAGATATCCCTCTTATTATAAAAGCGCTTCAATTAGATAAAAATAAAACTGTGGTAGACATAGGTGCAGGAGATGGAATTGTTATTTTTGAAGCCGCAAAGCACGCTTTTAAGAAAGGTTATGGTACTAAATTTTATGCAATAGAGATAAATCCTATTCTTATATTTATTATGAATATTCGCAGATTATTTCACAAAAACAAAAAGAACATTTATGTCTCAAAAGAAGATTTTACAAAAATGAGCTTAAAAAGATTCAAAAACACTGTTTTCTACCTTTACTTATCTCCTAAATATTTAAGTTTAGTTTATAAAAAAATCAAATCTGAAGCCAAAGAATCAAAGATAATAAGCTATTTTTATAAAATCCCCAAAGAAAAATTTAGAGAGTCCCACAAAAATATAAATAGTTTATTTATATATATTAGGCAATCTAGCTGATCCTTTTGGGCCTCCATAAGCTGGTTCTTCATGGACTGGTATTAGTGATATTGAATTAACTAGGTTTCTTTTAAAATATGAGCCATATTGTTCATATAATTTAGAAGCAACTGGGTCTTTTTTTATAATACGTTTTACTTTTTTTCTTACATCTCTATCCGCTTCTGCACACAATAAAGACAACGAAAGTAATGATTCAAGGGTTAACATATCAGATGATTCTAATTGACCTAGTAATAAGGCGTGGGGTATGAGTAATCTTGCGTCATTTATAATCTTAATATGTTCTTTAAAGCTTAAAGTTTTATCACCGTTAATAATGCTACTTAGATATTTTTTTCGTCTTTCTTGCTTATCATCTTTATCAAAGCCATCCCCAAAAATTCTCATATATAAACAGCCTACCCTCATACCAGCATTTCTATATATTCTATTTTGCAGACCCATTCCTTGATCAATCTCTTTTAAAGGAAGGCCTACTAAATTAAAAAGGCTTTGGATTCTTTTAGCTAAAGGGTCCGTGACAATATCTTTTTTAGCTAATTGATCTAAAACCTTTGGATTTTGTTCGATTGGCTTTTGGCTTGGTCCTAATCTTTCTGTCATATGTCTTATAGTTTATAATACTGCAGTTAAAATTGCCAATTACTTTAGCTTATAATAAATGAATACCATTTGTCAAGCACAAATTTATTATTCTATTTAACCCGTTAACTCATGAACTCGTTAACTAAACAATTAATAATATTATTATATTTGACTTCTTATAAATTATAGGCTACATTTTATCTATGGCAGAATTAGGAGAAAGAGTAAAAAAAGGATTAAAAGTTGCAGCTGGAACAGCTTTATTAACAGTTGCAGGAGCAGGAGTATTAAGGGTTGCGGATAATAATGCACAAACACAAGACGAGGCACGACAAAGGTCAAGTTATACTCAAGAACAAATTAACGCACAGGGTTTTGTAGTTAATATGCCGGAATATACGGAAGAATATGTAAATTTTCAAAAATCAATCTTAGAAGAATACCTAAAACCAGAAAATAAATTAACTATCAGTAGATATACAATAGACGTTCCAAGCGGACAACAACTTAGAGTTAGATCAAATACGAATTTAGATTCGGTAAATCAAACTCATTTCTTAGGAATATTTCCTGAAGGATTTAGAGGACAAGTTTATTCTTTCAGAATACAAGGTGAAAAAGATCCTAGAGATGGAAGCGCTTATTCAACAGATTGGATAGTTGTATTTTTACCGCCGAAAGTCGAAGGAGAAAAGCCATACTTAGGATTTATTTCTGCAGGAATGTTAACAGAACAAAGTCTAGAATCAGATCACCAGCCTATTGAGGTAATCGTAGGGGATCTTGATCAAAATGGCTTTCCAACAGCTATAAACCCTGATGGAAGTCGCGTAACCATAGGACAAATCTCACCTATTCCTCCAGTGGGAACTACCTAATCTATTTATTATCCAATATGACACTATTGCAGCAGAGACTATCACATTTAAGGATTTATTAATCCCCCACATTGGGATCTCAACTATCTCATCAGATGCTTTTAATGTTTCTTTTTTTACTCCATAACTCTCATTTCCTAAAATCAAGGCTAATGGATATGAATAATCAGCTTTTGTGTAATCAATAGCTGCTTTATCCTGCTCTACAGCAATGATTTTTGGAACTTGGAACGTGGAACTTGAAACTTTTCCTCTTAATTCTTCAATTGCTTCAATTGCAGTTTTTTTATATTCCCATGGTACTACCTTATATGTGCCTATAGATGCCTTAATTATCTTATGATTAGGTGGAATCTCTGTTTGCCCACAAATATATATTTTGGCTGCATTTAAGGCATCTGCGAGGCGAAATATGCCCCCTACGTTATAGGTATCATAAATATCTTCAAGAATAAAATACAAAGGCCATCTATCAATGTTTTTTATTTTTTCCTTTAAAGTATTTTCGTCTGCTTCTCTTATTTGTTTACCTGTTAATTTCATTTCCATTATTATACCGCATACTAAATACTGCATACTAAATACTGTTTAACCCTATAGTTGACAAAGATTTAACCTTATAGTATAATGCTTCTTATCTTATGAAAAGGGGACGAGGAGTAGTAACTCTAACAGCAGCAATTCTTCTTTTTGTTGCATTTTATTCGCCAGTGCATGCACAATACGGAGTGTATGGAGGCGGTATATCTAAATCCATTGTAATTGATAAATCTATTTATAATCCAAACCAAAATAAAGGTGGATCAAATGAATACGTGGATAACTTCTACTCTACTGATTATAGATTCTCTCCAAATAAAGAAATCATATTCAGACTAAAAGTAAAAAACACATCAGATACTACTCTATATGGAATAACAGTAAAAGATTTCGTACCATCATATCTTCAACCTACAGAATATCTTGGTAATTATAATAGTGATAATAGAACAATATCTTTTAATGCAGGAGACTTTGGAGTAAATGAAGAAAAAACATATACTCTAAAATTTAAGACTCTAACTCAAGATAAGCTTCCAAGCAATAGTGGTATTATATGTCTTACAAATAAAGCTGACGCATCAAACGACTCTGTTTATGACGATGATACAGCTCAATTTTGTATTGAAAAACAGGTTATTGGAGTAACAGAAGTTCCATCAGCAGGTCCAGAACTTGGACTCGGATTTTTAGCACTTCAAGGTCTTGGATTTAGTACAGGAATTTGGTTAAAAAAAAGGAAATAATTATTATAAGTCTTTTACTTATTGACAAATTAAAAATTTATTATATACTATAAGTTATAAAGTAATTATATGAGAATAGAAGCATTAAGAAAAATCGCACCGGCAATAGCTCTCGCAACTATTTTATCAGCAGGTTGTGGTAATGATAGTCCTGTACAAGGACCTGACAATTTTCCAATTTCAGCTGGCTCTATAGCAGGTAGTACATCTCCAACAACCATAACTGAAGCACCAACAACTACAACTGAAATACCTAAACAAGATAGGTTTAGATATTACGCTAAAGATTTTCAAGAAGCTTATCCTGAATTATCAGTAGGACAAATAACAACAGAATTAAAACATATAAGTGGTTTAGTATCTCAAATTGATCCTTTAAATTTTATTGCTAATGAAACAAATTCAGGTATAGAAAGAGATCCCGAAAACGGACATGTTATAGATTATGAAGGACCAATAACTATTAATGTACCTGAAGGTGGATACGCTTATCTTTCTCATGGCCACGGAACACTTACAGCTCCAGATGGATTTCAAATTGAACTCCCATGGAAAGAAAATAATGTATACCTTACATATATAAGAGGAGTTCAGGATGACAGAAGTTCAGAAGATCTAAATCAAGGATGGAAGTTTGAAGATTTTGCGACTGGATTCGTTTGGAAGCAACACGCTGCAGATACAAGACATATAGACACACAAGGACAAATAATAAACCTTGAGCAAATCTCTCAAGATGTTCTATATGCTGCTAAATCAGGTACGAATTGTGGAGCGACAGGTTGTGAATATACAATAACTATGGATTTTATTGACGCTAAAGGAATAAGGGCTGAAGATGAAAATGCATGGATGAGAGTAACTTACTTTCCTACATATGGAGATAATGGAGATGTTCTTAATTTAGCTTACGTTGGTCAAAATATGATCACAGGTGAACCTATTCCTCAAACACTAAATAACAGCTAATTTACCACCTTCTGTAATAAAATTATTATATCGTCTGGATGATATTCATCCCCTACTAAGCTATATTCTTTGACTTTTTCGAAATTCTTAAGACTTCCCGAAAGAGTAAACTTATGAAATCTTTCTAAATCCTTATATTCTCTTATCCCTTCCTCTAATCCTAAATAATTTTTTGATACCACTATTACATCAACATTGATATCTAGAAAATTTTGTATATTTTTATCAATCAATAGGTCGTAATCAACAAAATCAAAGTTTTTTATATTATTGATAGAATTAGCATACAATTGAGGTGTAATAATTCCGTTGTTAATATATTCTGAATCTGCAAGCATTAAAACTCTTAAATTCTTAATCTTTATATCCTCAATTTCTTTAACAATATCTAAATATGGAAGTTTTTGTTTAGGTTCATATATCGCTTTTACTGGATACGTGTGTAAATAATATATATCTGTCCATTTAATCACTGGAAGATTAACTGCATATTTATAGCTAGGGTAAATAGGAATTCCAAAAGATAAAACAAAATAAGATAAACAAAGATATGTAATGGTAATTGAAAGTAAAAAAGTGGTAAAAAATTTACCTTTTTTAAATATCCAATGAGCCCCATAACCCATTATCATGGCAACAAAGGGCATAAGAGGAATCAAAAATCTAATATTTTTATTTCCAATAATAGTAAAAATAATATAAGTAAAAATAAGTGTAAAAATAACCATTTGTAAGTTTTTATTTGACTTGTTTTTTAATAGTAAATATAAAGAAACCATAAAGAATATAAACCCAATAGAGCTTGTTTGAAACATGATTGTTTGTTTTAAATAAAACAGAAAATTATTTAATGAAAACAAGTTTTGAGGATCTGATAACTCTGGAGTTGAGGTAATTAAAAGGCTACTTATTAAAAATTTTAAGTTCACTACATACCAAGGTAGAGTTATAATTAAAAAAAGTGTTAATCCGATTAATATATTTTTAAGTATTTTTTTATACTCTACATTTCTTTTAAATAGACCGCTAAAACAGTAAATGAATGGAAGCATTATAAAAATTACAGCATACCATTTTGTTAAAAAAGCAAGTCCAGCAAAAATAAAAAAGAAGAGACTAAATTTTCTGTTAGTTAGATTGTTTGATTTTAGTAAAAAAAATAAAGACATAAAAACAAGCGCCGTTAAAGGAATATCAAGCATATGGAATTTTGATTGTTGGAAAACAAGAATAAAAAAACTATAGAAAAATGCAGAAAAAAATGCAATTCTTTCACTTTTAAAGAGCTCCTTTGTATAAAGATATATGAAAACTAAAGCAATGCTAAAAAATATTGTGCCTGAAAATTGTAAGATTTTATAGCTATAACCTAATATTGTAATTAAAAATGTTCCAAAAATATGCGTAAAAGGTGGGTAATAATTCGAAATTAAGAGAAATTCTTTAATTTTTAAACCAAGCATTGCTTCCTTAGCAAAGCTATACATCTGAAAACTTAAGGTAGTATGATAAGCAGCATCCCAAGTTGGAGGCTGATTATTTAATATGATCCAGATTAAATTAAAAACTACATGAAAAAGTACAAGTGAGATAAGTAAATATAAGTACTTACTTTTTTTATGAGTTTTAAGTTCTGTATAATTTATAGAATCGTTCATAATATGTTATCGCGCCTAAAAAAAATAAAAGTGGACTTTTTTTTGATTTTTCTAATCTTTATTTCTACTTTTTTATTCTTTAATAATTATACACCGGGAACTTTTTTATCTGGGTGGGATACTCTACATCCTGAATTTAATTTTCAATTATATTTTCAAAGGATTTTCTCTTTTTGGCAATATCATCAAGGACTTGGAGCTCCAGCTTCACAATCACATATCGCGGATCTCCCAAGAGTACTTGTCTTATTGATTGAAAGCGTCTTCCTCCCTACAAGTTTTTTACGATATTCATACTTTTTGCTTGCAATAATTTTAGGACCAGTTGGAGTTTATCTTTTAATCAAATATATATTTACCGCAGAAAATAATAAAAATAATGCGCTTGTAATAAAAGTATCTGCTTTTTTAGGAGGATTATTTTATTTATTAAATGTTGGAACAATGCAACATTTTATTGTTCCTTTCGAAATGTTTGCTACAAAATTTGCTCTTCTAGGATTTGTTTATTTATTCACAATAAAATACTTAGTTGAAGGAAAAAGAAAGCATTTAGTAGCATTTTCAATACTTACACTTTTCTCAACCCCAATGGCTCATACCGGAACGCTTTGGTATGTTTATTACTTTGGACTTATTCTATTTATTATTTCTTTTTATATTCTCAAACGATCATCAATAAAAGGACTTGTTAAAAAATCGCTTTTAATCCTTAGTTTAACTTTGTTTATAAATTTATTTTGGATATTACCTAATATATATTACGGAATAAATTATGGAAAAGATGTTATTTCGTCTCAAATTAACAGGCTTTTTACAAAAGAAGCTTTTTATTTTAATAAAAAATATGGGGATGTTAAAGATCTATTACTTTTAAAAAACTTCTTGTTTGATTGGTCAATATATAACAATCTTAAAGAATCTCGCTATCTTTTATCTGATTGGTCTGCTCATTTAGCAAGCCCCTTTATACAAACACTAGCTTTTTTATTTTCTATATTTTCTTTTACAGGAATATTTATCGCTATTAGAAAAAAAATTAAAATATTACTCTCATTTTTACCGATATTTTTAGTTTCGACTATTTTTTTATTATCTAATACTCCTATATTCTCGCAAGTTTTTGATATTGTTAGAGGTTCAAATAAACTTTTAGGTGAACTTCTAAGATTCCCGTTCACAAAATTTTCTATCTATTACATCTTTATACTTGCTATTTTTTTTGCCTATGCAAATGAAATGTTATTATCAAAACTTATAGATAAAATAAAGAAAATTAACTGGCATACTTTAACGGTTTTTTATTTCTATTCTGTAATAATATTAATTCTTATTTACTCTGCCCCAACTTTTAGGGGAAATTTTATTAGCTCTATAATGAGAGTAAAAATACCAACCAAATACTTTGAATTGTTCAAATATTTTGAATCGCAACAAGATGGAAGAGTATTGACTCTACCAATGCAAACTCTTTTTGGGTGGAATTACTACGTTTGGGAAGATTCTGGAAGTACACAGGTATATCAAGGAGCTGGTTTTAATTGGTTTGGTATAAAACAACCTACATTAAACAGGGAATTTGATAGATGGTATCCATACAATGAAGAGGCTTATAGAGAATTCTCTTATGCGCTATATTCAAATAATAAAGATCTTTTTGAAACTAATCTAAAAAAATATAATATATCTTACATTCTTATAGATGAAAATTTGAAAGACTTAGAAAGTCAAAGTTCTAAAAAATTACAAATTTCAGAATCAAAAACTCTTTTAAATTCTATTAAATCCTTAAAATTAATAAAAAAAATTGACAATATTTTTATTTATGAATATATAAACTCTCAATCAACTTTGAATTATTACGCAGTTAATGCTTCTGAAGTTAAACCATCATTTCAAACTAATTATATTGATCAAGCCTATATTGACAATGCAACTTATTTTACAAATATTATTAATCCTGATTCTAAATTAATATACCCATATCGAAATATTTTAAATAGAAATCAAAGAATAAATAATAATATTCTTGATATAAAAAATAATAAATACTCTCTAAAACTATCAGCAAAACTAGCAAAAAACGATAAAATAAGTTCACCAAGCTT
Source organism: bacterium (assembly GCA_043821785.1). Lineage (GTDB taxonomy): Bacteria > Patescibacteriota > Microgenomatia > UBA1406 > GWC2-37-13 > JBBEDP01. Next base: position 42,623 of record JBDRCK010000031.1, read on the forward strand.
TATAGAAAACGAATCTGTCATAAAAGTTGATATTTACGTTATTAAAGGCTCACAAAAAGAAGGTTTATTATTTAAATATTTACTACCTTATCAAAATAATTCTTCACCAATCGAACAATTAGTCATTGTAAATAACGTAGCCCAATTTGATTCTTTAACAATAAACGATTCGTTACTTCAAATTCCAAAACAATTAATCTTAAATCAAACATATATAGGAGAAGCCAATTTAAATACAAAAGACCAAAATCAACTACTACTATTTAGCAATAATGAACTGAAAAAACTAGATCTAAACGAACCTAATATAAACCCTTATTTATGTGATGATCCTAAACAAAATCAGCTATTTGGAGCTAATAATACACAAGAAGGATTTGAACTTCTCGCTCAAAATGCAAAGGTCTGTGTTGACATACCCACAACAAATTTAATAAAAAATAGTGTTTTAAAAAATAATCTTCTTATTGCAGAATTTCAATACAAAATCCCTTTTAATAGCAGAGCTGAATTTTGTTTTTTTGATAATGAAAAGAAATTATGCATAAATAAGATTGTAATGTTTCCAAATATTCACGGATTTGTTACTCGGCAAAGTGTCTTACCTGTAAAAAACTCAAATATAAGTAGTTTGTCTTTAAAATTTTCGTTTGACGCTAAAGATCTAAATACATATTCTTCATTGTTTATAAATAATTTAAAAATACAATATCCAACTCAAATAACTTCAATAAATATTCCAATAAAATCAAGCTGGTTATCAGAAAATGTTATTAATAACATTTCTCTTGAAGGAGCCTTTCCATCAGAAAAAATAAATATTTTAACTAAGCAGATAAGTAATGAAAAAAAAGATTGCTCGTTAAATAAATCTCGTTTTATAGACAAAAAAATTATTGAGACAAGTCAAGGTGATATTTTAGAATACCATTCTATTGAAGGAGCTATTTGTGAAACTTTTTCTTTTTCAGATTTAAGCGAAAATGTCGATTATATATTAGGTATAGAGTCTCAAAATATATCTGGATTACCATTTAAATTCTGTCTAGAAGAAGATACAACCAAAAAATGTGTTTTGGAAGAAGAGTTATCAGAATTTAAAACTAATGGTATTGACTATTTTATAATTCCAAAATATAACCACATTGGAGGATATCATTTAATATTAAGAAACATATCAATAGGTGATGTTGAAAGTATAAATAGAATAAAATCAATTAAAATCGTGCCCTTCCCCTACTCTTATATCCAAGGTATCAAAATATCTAATAGCAAAAACAAAGTAAAAAACAAAATAATAGAATATCCTCAAGCGTTTGAGAAAAATTGGTTAGCGTATGAGGTTAATTCTCCACTATCAAAAGTCTTTCCTGTTCTTTTTGGTAAGAAGCTAAAAGAACATGTTTTAGTAAATAATTGGGCTAATGGATGGGTTGTAGAAAATAACGTTTTAGATAAAAATATTGTGTTTGTTTTTTGGCCGCAGTATTTTGAGTATGTTGGATTTGTTGTTCTTATTTTGACTTTCTCTTCGGTGATTTTTTGGAAGAAGAAGACTTAGTTTTTTTTGTTTTTGAAGAATCTAAGCCAGTTATTTTTATCCAATCTTTAGCAAGCTCACTTTTTAAATTTTTCAACGCTTCATATGAATATTCATTTGTTTTACTTAAACTTTTTACAAGACTATCTATGATTTTTTTGTATTTTTTCGTATCAATACTCTCTAAATTTTCTTGAAAACCAATAGCTGTTTCTATCAATAACTTTCTTGCTTTTAAATAAGAGGATTTAGATTCTTTTGTGACTTTACCAAATATCTTCTTTACTTTTTTATCTATTTCCTCTTCTGTTATCTTGTCTTTTAGTTTCTTTTGAAGTTTTTTACCTTCTTTTGAATTTAAAAAAAGCCCTGCAAGTGCTGCTCCTGCAACGCCTATTAAAAAACCAATACCAAATTTAGATTTTTTACTAACCATAAGTATAGATTATCACAAAAGTGTTTATTTGGCAATAAAAACTACGTCTCCGTCTCTTACTTTTTCGCTTAGTTTAACGCCAATCTCTTGACTCTTCACGCCTTTATCAATACTTTTGTGATTAAGCTGCAATTCTTCTATTTTTTGATTAAAGTCAGAGGTACTTCCCTTAATTTGTATTGTATCTCCTACTTTTAATTCTTTATCCAACTTGATTATTCCAACACCTATCTTTGAATAGTAATGAGTAATTTTTCCTATTTGATCGTTTTTAACCTTATCATTTACCATAATCTCACCCCCTCTATTAACCAATATACTATTTTACACCTTTTTATATTTTAAGACTTAAATTAAGAAGTTTCTATTAAAAGGTAATTTTATTAATTAAATTTTACTCTTTTAAGAGTAAGGGTATTTAATACAACAATCACAGAAGATAATGCCATTATAAAAGCTCCAATTTGTGGACTTAAGAAAAATCCCCATCTGGAAAATACTCCGGTAGCTGATGAAATAGCTGTTATGTTATAGTCTATTGCCCAAACAAGATTTTGAACCATTTTTATGTTAAATATTTTTTAAGAATTTGTGCTGAATTTTTGGATTTTTTTAGTTCTTTTCGAATTTTTACACCTTCATAAATATCTCGCTTATAAAAAGAAAAGCTAATAGTTTTTATATCTCTTTCTTTTAAAATTCCTATAACCCAATCGTTATTACTAACTGCTACATTAAAATTACCTGTTTTTTTCTTTAATTCTTGAAGCCAATAATCATTGTTATCTGGATAATCTTCTAAGGGTACAATTTTGATTATTTTATCTAATAGTTTGTATTTTTTTAATGCTGTTTTTATGTATTTTTCTCGTTCTTTATAACTAAAAGGGTTTTTTTCATTATTTATATTAGAACTACCAATTCCAATTATTAATTTATCTATTTTTTTTAAAGCCTCCCTAATAAGATAAAGGTGTCCTTTATGAAATGGCTGAAACCTACCAATTATTAAACCTGTTTTATATAACATAACCTTGAATTATACCAACTTTTGATGTTGTATAATTGCTATCTATGGCTCAGATTAGTTGTGGGATTGTGGGACTTCCAAATGTTGGAAAATCTACTCTATTTAATACTTTATTAAAAAAACAGGTAGCTTATGTCGCAAATTATCCATTTGCGACAATTGAACCAAATGTTGGTGTAATTGAAGTGCCAGATGAAAGACTTCCTATACTTGCTAAAATCGTTAAAACAAACAAAGTCGTACCTGCAGCAGTTGAGTTTTTTGATATAGCAGGACTTGTTCGAGGAGCTCACAAAGGAGAAGGTTTAGGGAATAAGTTTTTAAGCCATATTCGAGAAGTTACAGTGATCATACATGTTGTACGCTTGTTTGAAAATGCAGATGTTATAAGAGTTGATTCTACCAAAAATGGTCCAGTAGACGATGTGTCTATTATTAACGAAGAGTTAATTTTTGCTGATTTATCAACTCTTCAAAAACAGAAAGAACCTAAAGGAAACGTCAAAAAACAAGATAAATTTGCTTGGGATACATGTCAAAAAGTAAAAAATGAGCTTGATAATGGGATTCTTGTCAAAAATCAGAAATTATCTGATGACGAACTAAAAGTTATTTATCCATTAAATCTTTTAACTATAAAGCCTCAAATTATTGTGTTTAATATTTCTGAAAGTCAGTTATTAAATAAAGAAGAAACTGAAAATACAATTAAAAAGATATTAGCCGATACTAAAATCAGTGATGAATATATTTACTTATGTGTAAAGTTGGAAAACGATATTTTATCTCTTGAAGAAAAAGATCAAACAGAATATTTATCATCATTTGGACTTGATGAAACAGGGCTTGAAAAACTTATTAAAACCTCATACAAAACACTTAAATTAATTTCATTTCTCACGGCCGGAGGAATAGAGGCTCGCGCTTGGACGATAAAACAAGGAACTGATGCGCAAAATGCTGCGGGCGTGATACATTCAGACTTTTTTGATAAATTTATAAGGGCAGATATTGTCACGTATGCTGACTTTGTGTCGTCTAATGGATGGTTAAAATTAAAAGAAATAGGAAAGGCGCATTCAGTAGGAAAAGATTATATAATGCAAGATGGAGACGTTGTAAATTTTAAAATAGCTCCTTAATATCTATTTTATTTTTTAAGTTCCAATATTTTATATATATTGTCCAAAATCTAATTGAGGAAAATAAAGAAAACACAAATCCTGGAAAACCATCCATAAATCCTTTATGTCTAAAGTAGGTTTTTATAAACCAAACAAAAGGTTTGATAAAAAAATACGAACAAAAACTAACTCTTTTTCCCTCTTCGAATAATTTTTCTGCGTCAAATGTAGTATATCTATCCCATCTTAATAAATATCTTGAAAAGTCTGGATCTGCATAGTGCAAAATTGCATTTTTTAACTCCCCTACTTTACCTTTCACAACAACATTTTCATGCAAATGATTAAGATCAAATTTAGCACCTTCTTTTTTATAAAGTCTTAAAACTGAATCTGGATACACTCCACCCTTCATCAAAAAGCGATTTAAAAATAAATTCTTCCTCGGAATCCAAAAACCATTATAGCTCTGTAGAGAAACCGAAGATACTAATTTTTTTTGAACGGGGATCCTCGAAGAGGTAGGGCTCCTTTGTGAATAAAAAAATTCAGTATCAAGACTCTTTCTTGAAGTCGTAATAATAGATTTTATTTCTTTTTTAAGCTCTTGTGAAACAGCTTCGTCTGCGTCAAGTTGGAATATCCATTCACCTTGAGCTTTTTCTATAGCTCTTTGTTTATTTTTTAAGAAATTCTTTGGATTATCAACTATATAGATTTTTACTTTTGAGCCGTACGATTTAGCAATCTCAACAGTTTTATCAGTTGAACCACCGTCTATTAAAACTATTTCATCTGCAAAATCATACGAAGAATCAAGAGGATATTTGATATTTTTTTCCTCGTTAAATGATATTATGCAAACTGAAAGTTTCATTTTAAAAGTCTATAACAATTATTATATAATACCTGAATGGGAAAAATGCTTATACTTACAGCGCCAAATAAAATACTAACAACTAAGGCAAAAAGTGTTGCAAAAATAGATAATAGTGTCAAGAAACTTGTTAAAGATATGGCTATATGTCTTCAAACACAAGAAGATCCTCAAGGCATTGGCTTAGCAGCTCCTCAAATAGGAAAAAACCTATGTCTTTTTATTATTAAACCTTTACCAAAATCTGAAGAAAAAATATTTATAAATCCAAAAATTATTAAATATTTTGACAAAAAAACACCTAAAAAGGCAGGTAAAGAGAAAAGGAAACTTGAAGGATGCCTTTCAATTCCTAGAATATGGGCTCCTATTAAAAGACGTTTTGGAATAGAGATTGAATATATGAATCTAGAAGGAAAAAAACTAGTACAAAAATTTCAAGGATATGAAGCTATAATAATTCAGCATGAAATCGATCATTTAAATGGTATTATGTTTACACAAAGAGCTTTAGAACAAAAAGCACAGGTGTTTGAAGAAAAAGGAAATAAGTTAATTAAAATAGATACAAATTATTAATTACCTAATTAACGAGTTAACGGGTTAACGAGTTTTAGGAAGGGTTTCTTACCATCTTTAACGTCTTTTTTTATTCTTTTTAGACACTTTGAGCACAATAATACCCTTTGTTTCTTATCGTTTTGCATTATGTATATCTTGTGAAGGTTAGGTTTAAATAGCCTTTTTGTTTTTGGTGCCCTTTTTTTCCATCGCCCTCCAGCAACACCTCTATGATGTGTATGCGACCTACCTACAATTGTCTTTTTTTTACAATAAAAACATTCCATAATAGCTTCAAATTACAATCCAAATATGATAACATAGATATACTACAGAAGCAATTAGTTATTAACAAATTAAAATCACAATTCCTAAATTACAAATAACAAATAAATATTAAATCTAAAATAAAAAACATAACGTCATCCTCAACTTGCTCGCCTCACTGCGAAGCGGGATTGAGGATCTGGTTTACAGCAGATTCCCAGTCAAGCTGGGAATGACATAGTGTTAGTTAAAAATTACAAAAGTTTTAATTTAGTATTTATTTGGAGCTTGGAATCTTAAATTTATTATTTTTACTATATGGAATATCTATTATTTTTTGTTATTTTAATTTTTTCAATCGTAATCCATGAGGTCTCACATGGGTTTGTAGCAGAAAAGCTTGGAGACCCAACAGCCAGAGTTCAAGGTAGGCTAACATTAAATCCAATTCCACATCTTGATATAGTAGGATCAATAATCTTACCTTTAATTTTGATTATTACTCACTCCCCAATTTTATTCGGGTGGGCAAAACCTGTACCTTTTGACCCTTTCAATCTAAAAAATCCAAGAAAAGATTCAGCATTAATCTCATTAGCAGGTCCATTAGCAAATTTTACTATTGCGATAATTTTTTCAATTTTTGCTAGAGTTTTGCTTAATTTAAACTTTGCTGGAGTTGATTTACTATACTCATTATCTTTTACAGCTATTTTATTAAATGTTATTCTTGGAATTTTTAATCTTATCCCAATCCATCCGCTTGATGGATTTAAGGTTGTTGGAGGTCTTTTATCTGAAAAACAAGCTAATGAATGGTATCAGCTTGAAAGATACGGAATAATTTTTTTGTTAGCTTTCTTGTTTCTTCCTGTAGGGGGTAGTAATATGCTAAATCTAGTACTGGGACCAGTTATAAGATTTATAATTGGTTTTCTTCTCCCTCAAGCCTCAGGAGCAGGAATAATATAAATAAATCACAAATCTTAAACTACAAATAACAAATAAATTTAAAATATCAAACGTTCAAAATTTAAAGTTTAGAATTTGGTATTTATTTGAAGCTTGAAATTTTTAATTTAGAATTTTATTCTGCAGGTGTTGGGGTAAGCGCTTTCACACATTTAAAGTAGTCTTGCGTCGTACAACCCTTACCAAGTTTTGATTTTATCGCATCACAATCTGTTTCATTACAAGTTCTTTCTTCTCTTACTGTTGGCTCTGCAATTGGAATAGGCTCTTCAGTTTTTTCCTGAATAGTAGGAATAGGAGCTTGTGTTTTTTGTACTTCTTTTGTAGTAAATGTCCATGGAATACCCCCATTATCATATACCGTACCTCCTATGTCTATATTGTAATAATATGTTGTTCCTGGAGATAAAAGAGTCAAGTCAACAGAATGTTCTTTAAGTTGTTCTGTTTCGCCAATAGGAAAATTTAAAGAATTGGTTGATGTTCCATAATTAACTCTTCCTAAAGTTTCAATATTTGTACTCCATGTTATTTTAGCTTGATTTTCTGTAATTTCCGAAGTTACTACATTTTGAGGAGCTTCACCAGACGCCCTAGTAAAGAATTTTTGAATTACTCCAAAAGCTAAGACTAAAATCACTATTGATATTAAAGTTCCTATCCCTATTGGTAAATATTTTTTCAATTTTGAAGACTTGTCTTGATTTAAGATTGGTGCTGTATTATTGTTTTGTTGTTGTGGTTGAAAATCTGGTATATCCATAGTTTATAAAAGTAATTTTAACGCTGCTCCAATCAAAAGTAAAGCAACTCCTGGTAAGGAAACTCTCAATATGTTATCTACTACTCCACTTTGTGGCAATTCTGTTACGTTATTTGTACCTTCAGTAA